>NZ_JABJVY010000008.1:0-195994 GCF_040750475.1 Amorphus sp. 3PC139-8
GACGGGCCTGCTCCAGCGCGAACATGGTTTTTTTTGAAGCTCAGCCCCTCGCGCCGCAGGAACTGCCAGACGGCATGATGCGAGACCGTCACGCCGTGATCGGCCAACAGCGCCTGCAGCCTGCGCACGCTCAGATGCGGAGTGGTTGCGATCGCCTGCAGAATGAGATCCCGGTGGCCGTCCAGAACGAACCTGCGGCGCGCGCCCATGCGCGAAGGAGCAACCGAGCCGGTCGTTCGGTAGCGCTGGTGCCACTTGACCACCGAAGACACCGCCACATCGAAGCGCTTGGCAACTGAACGCACCGGCTCGCCCCCATGCACCGCGGCCACGACCCGTTCACGAAGATCATTGGAATAGGGTTTGGTCATGCATGCCAGCCTCCACCCAGCAGGCAGCTTGAATCAGATCCAACCCCTCAAGGGAATCCCATTTCCGATTCAAAAACCAAATGACACGCTCTAGAAGCTGTTGCGAACGTCGAATAGGTCTGCGCCGTTGCCGATTTCTTTGCTCGGGCCGGAGCTGGTCGATGCTCGTACGGGGCGTACGGTCGGGGTCGGCGATGAACCGGAGCAAAGAATTCGCCTAACCCGCGCCCCTCGCGTTCCGCTCCGCTTTGGCAACCTCGGTCTTCACCGCCAGGAAACTGTCCGGGCTCACTGAGATGGAATCGATGCCGCACTCGACTAGGAAAGCGGCGAATTCCGGATGATCGCTCGGCGCCTGGCCGCACAATCCGACCTTCGCGCCGGCCTTGTGCGCCTCCGCGATGACATTGCGGATCATCCATTTCACCGCCTCGTCCTGCTCATCGAAGAGGTCCGCCAGCTCGGCGGAATCGCGGTCGACGCCGAGGGTAAGCTGAGTGAGATCGTTGGAGCCAATCGAAAAACCATCGAACCGCTCCGCGAACGCCGATGCGAGCACCACGTTCGACGGGATCTCGCACATCACATAGACCTCCAGCCCGTCCGCGCCGCGCGTCAGGCCGTTCGCCTCCATCACCTGAAGCACGCGGTCGGCTTCCTTGGCGGAGCGGCAAAACGGGATCATGACCACGACGTTCGAAAATCCCATGTCGTTCCGCAGCCGTGCAATCGCCCGACATTCCAGCGCGAAACCCTCCCGGTAACGCGGCGAGTAATAGCGCGAGGCGCCCCGGAACCCGATCATCGGATTCTCCTCCTTCGGCTCGAAGCCCGCGCCGCCGACCAACCCGGCATATTCGTTGGTCTTGAAATCGCTCATACGCACGATCACCGGATCGGGAAAACGAGCCGCCGCGATCCGCGCCAGCCCGCGCGACAAGCGATCGACGAAATATTCCGCCTTGTCTTCGTAGCCTTCGGTGATCTCCTGGATCTGCGCTTTTACCTCCGGGTCCGTCAGCGCATCGAAGCGGACGAGCGCCATCGGATGAACCTTGATGAAGTTGGCGACCACGAACTCCATGCGCGCCAGCCCCACGCCGTCGGCCGGCAACCGCCACCAGCGGAAAGCAGCGCCCGGATTGGCGAGGTTCAGCATGATCTTCGTGTGCGTCTGAGGCACGTGGGAGAGATCCAGCGGCACCTTTTCGAAGGCGGCGAGCCCTTCGTAGACGAAGCCCTGGTCGCCTTCGGCACAGGAAACGGTCACCTCCTGCTCGTCGTGGAGAACACGCGTCGCATCGCCGGTGCCGACGATCGCCGGCAGGCCGAGTTCGCGGCTGACGATCGCCGCATGGGAGGTGCGCCCGCCAAGATCGGTAACGATCGCCGAGGCCCGCTTCATCACCGGCACCCAGTCGGGGTCGGTGGTTCGCGTGACCAGCACCGCGCCATCGACGAAGCGGTCGATCTCGCTGGCCTCTTCGATGACGCAGACCCGGCCGCCGACCACCGCCGAACCGATCGCAAGCCCGGTCGAAAGCGTGCGCCCCTTGTCTCCGATCCGATAGGATGTCAGCGCCTGTCCGGCCTCGCGCGAATGGACCGTCTCCGGCCGCGCCTGGACGATGAAAAGATCGCCGCTGTCGCCGTCGCGAGCCCATTCCATGTCCATCGCGACGCCGTAGTGATCTTCGATCAGACAGGCCCAGCGAGCGAGCGTCAGGATTTCTTCGTCGTCGAGCACGAAAGCCGCCTGTTCGGCCTTCGAGGTCGGCACGTTGCGGGTCGCGGGCTCGCCGGTGCGGCCGTAGATCATCTTGATCGCCTTGGCGCCCTTGGCCTTCTCCACGATCGGCTTGAGCGACGGATTGGAGAGTAGCGGCTTGAAGACCTGATACTCGTCTGGGTCGACCGCGCCCTGCACCACATTCTCGCCGAGCCCCCAGGCGGCGGTGATCAACACGACCTTGTCGAAGCCGGTCTCCGTGTCGATGGAGAACATCACGCCGGAGCCACCGGTGTCGGAGCGCACCATGCGCTGCACGCCGATCGAAAGCGCGACCTTCATATGGTCGAAGCCCTTGACGGTACGGTAGCTGATCGCGCGATCGGTGAAGAGCGAGGCATAGCAGCGCCGGCAGGCGTCGATCAGGGCGTCGTTGCCGCAAATGTTGAGAAAAGTCTCCTGTTGGCCGGCGAAACTGGCATCGGGAAGATCCTCGGCGGTGGCGCTGGAACGAACCGCAACGTCGAGATCCTCGCGCCCCGCTTCGCGCGCGAGCGCGCCGTAAGCCGTCCGGATCTGGTCCGCCGTCGCCTCCGGAAAGCGGCCCTTGAGGAAGGCTTCGCGAATGGTGCGCCCTGCTTCGGCCAGCGACAGAGTGCCAGCCGCATAGGCCGCCAGCGTTCTGGCGATGAGGGGCTCCAGGTCGTTGTGCGCGACAAACGCCCAGTAAGCATCGGCCGTGGTGGCGAAGCCGCCCGGCACGCGAACGCCTTCGGCGGAGAGAGCGGCGATCAACTCGCCGAGGGAGGCGTTCTTGCCGCCGACGCGGGCAACGTCCCCGCGCCTCAGCGCCTCAAATCGCACCACATGAGCTTCGTCCACCATGGCGCTTTCCTCCTGACGCAGCAGAACGTGTTCAGCAATCGTGGCCGGTCTTGGATGGCGCGGCCGATCGAACCACCATGGCGCGAATGATCCACCGAGGGCGTTGATCGGCGTCAACCGAATGCGGGCTACGTGCTTTCGACATTTACGCCCCGCTCTTACGCTGTTGATTATAAATATTTTTTGAATTTCACCTTGGTGGCGCAGGCTCACGGAGAGCTGGCCTCGAAACTCAAATTCGATCCAATCGGAGAAAAGCGCGGACGCGGTGGCAGCGGAGCCTGTTTACCAGGCGGCTGATCCGCCGGGCATCGCCCAACACCTTGCCGCCCCCCTGACGGCGACGTAACCATAGCGCAAGCAGGACTCCGCATCCCGGAATCGGGGTGGAGCAGACAGCACAAGGGATTGGCGGTGGAGAAGCAGCCGCGCGGCATACAGTCGATCGAGGTCGGGGGACGGCTTTTGAACGCGCTGGTGGCGCATGCCCAGCCGATGACCCTCAAAGACCTCGCGGCGGCGGCCGACATGGCACCGGCCCAGGCGCACGGCTATCTGGCGAGCTACCGGCGGACCGGTCTGGTGGAACAGGAAAGCGCCAGCGGACACTATCAGCTTGGGCCCCTTGCCACGCGGCTTGCGACCGCCCGGCTCCTGGACGTGACCAAGACCTTGTCCGCCAACCACGGTCAGTCCCTCAAGGCGGGGCTGGCGGAGAAGGAACGCTAGATGCCGGCCAATTCGGGACGCGGGGTCCGCTCGGTCGAGGTCGGCGCGCACCTTTTGGAAGTGCTGGCGGCAAGCCTCGAACCCTTGATGCTGCGCGACCTTTCCCAGCGCGCCGGCATGGGGCCTGCCCAGGCCCACGCCTACCTGACCAGCCTGCGTAAGCTGGGCCTCGTCGAACAGGAACCGCAGACCACGCGCTACCGACTCGGCCCCGCCGCGCTCGATCTCGGGATCGTCCGCACCCGCAACGTCGATCCGATCCGGCAAGCTCGGCTGGGGCACGCTCTCCACCGCGCTGCGCGACACCACCAAGACCACCGCCATGATCATCTTCGTGATGATTGGCGCCACCGTCTTCAGCGTTATTTTCCGCAAGCTTGGCGGCAGCGACATGATCGAGGACGCCTTCGCCGTCCACGAGGGCAACCCCTGTCTGGTGCTCGCCATGATCATGGGGCTGGTGTTCGTGCTGGGCTTCTTCCTGGAGTGGGTCGAGATCACGCTGGTGGTGGTGCCGATCGTGGCGCCGGTGGTGGCCGGGCTCGATTTCGGCATGGACAAAGACCACACGCTGACCTGGTTCGCGATCGCGCTGTCGGTGAACCTGCAGACCTCGTTCCTGACGCCGCCGTTCGGCTACGCGCTGTTCTATCTCAGAGGCATCGCGCCGCCCGAGGTCACGATCGGCACGATCTACAAGGGCATCATCCCGTTCGTGATCCTGCAGGTCCTGGCGCTGGTCTCGGTGATCGCCTTCACCGCGCTGACGCTCTGGCTGCCGAACTATCTCTCCAACTGACGCAATTTCCGGAGAAAGGGAGAACCGGTCTTCCGCCCGAAATCGCGTGAGAGAAAGGCCCGGCACGGGCCGACAGGTCAGGCGACGGCGGCAAGCGCCGTGTCGAGCGCGCCGGAAAGCTTGTCGACGATCTCGTCGGCCTGAGGCTTGGTCAGGATGAAGGGCGGGGCGATCAGCACATGGTCGCCGTTGACCCCGTCGATGGTGCCGCCCATCGGGTAGACCATCAGTCCGTCGGCCATGGCCGCGCGCTTGACCTGCGCGTTGAGTTTCAGGCCGGCGTCGAACGGCGCTTTCGTCTCCCTGTCGGCGACCAGCTCCAGCCCCAGAAACAGACCGCGACCGCGGATGTCGCCCACGTGCGGGTCCCGGCCGAACCGGTCCAGAAGCTGGGTTTTCAGATAGGCGCCGACCTCGCGCACATTGGCGAGGAGGTCGCGGCCTTCGATCTCGGAGAGCACGGCACGGCCGGCGGCGCAGGCGGTCGGGTGGCCGCCATAGGTGTGGCCGTGCTGGAAGAAGCCGGAGCCGCCTTCGAATACCTCGTAGACGTGATCGGCGACCAGTGTCGCGCCGATCGGCTGGTAGCCGGCGCCGAGCCCCTTGGCGATCAGGATCATGTCCGGCACCACGCCGTCCTGCTCTGAGGCAAACAGCGTGCCCGTCCGGCCCATGCCGCACATCACCTCGTCGAGGATCAGGAGCACGCCGTAGCGGTCGCAGATCTCGCGGATGCGCTTGAAATAGCCCGCCACCGGCGGCACCGCACCCATGGTCGCGCCCACCACCGGCTCGGCGATGAAGGCGGCGACGGTTTCCGGCCCGAGCTCCAGGATCTTGGCCTCGAGCTGGTCGGCGATGCGGCGGCCATAGTCCTCCTCGCTCTCGCCCGGCTCTGCCCAGCGCCAGTAGTGGCAGGCGTCGATATGGTGCATGGCGTCGGTCAAGAGCGGCTCGAACTGGGCGCGGCGCCAGCGGTTGCCGCCGGCCGCGAGCGCGCCGAGTGTGTTGCCGTGATAGCTCTGCCAGCGCGCGATCACGTTGGCGCGGCTCTTTTCGCCCTTCTCCCAGAAATACTGCCGGGCGAGCTTGAGCGCCGCCTCCGCCGCCTCCGATCCGCCGGAGACGAAGTAGACCCGGTTCACGCCGTCGGGCGCGCGGCTTGCCAGGTGCGCGGCGAGCTCCTCCGCCGGCCTGGTGGTGAAGAAGCCGGTGTGGGCGTAGGGGAGCTGATCGAGCTGGGCCTTGATCGCCTCGACGACGGTTGTGTCGGAATGGCCGAGACAGGACACCGCCGCCCCGCCGCAGCCGTCGAGATAGCGCTTGCCGCTCTCGTCGATCACGTAGCAGCCGTCACCGCCGACGGCGACCGGCATCTCGACCTTGGTGTGACGGGGAAAGACGTGGGGAGAGGGCATGGGGTGGCCTTACTGGCTGTCTTGTTGGCGGTTGTGCGAAAAGCCGGTGTGAATGGGCGTTCGAGACCGGGGAGAGCCTCTCCCTTCACTCCGCTCATTCCCGCGCAAGCGGGAATCCATAGGGCCTTTCGAATTTTACTCAGTCGTTGCGGAAGACCTCGTCAATTCTGAGACTGAAAAACATATCCGTGCAGCCGGATCCGCGCGCACTTGTTATGCCGAATGGATTCCCGCTTGCGCGGGAATGAGCGGAGAGAAAAGCATGCTCGGAGGCGAAATGTCAGGCCCTCACTCCCTCACCACCATCACCGACTGGGGGGCGTGGCGGACGACGCGGGCGGCGTTAGGGCCGAGCAGATAGTCCTTCAGCTCCGGCCGGTGGGCGCCGATCACGATCAGGTCGGCCTGCAGTTCCTTGGCCGCGTGCAGGATCTCCTCGTAGATCGAGCCATGGGCGATGTGGCCGACCGCGTTGATCTCCGGTCCAAGTTCGGCGTCCAGGAAGACGCCGAGATCGGTCTTCGCCTTGTCCAACGCCTTTTCCTCAAAGCCGGAGGGGAAAAAGCCCCCGACGATCGACATCCCGAAATTCGGCACCACCGAGATGACGTGCAGCTCGGACCCGAAGGTCTGCGCAATCGCCGCGGCGGTGGCCAGCGCCTTCTTGGCCGTCGTGGCGTCGTTCAGGTCGATCGGAAGCAGGATCTTCTTGTACATGCCGGTCTCCTCCGGACTCAGGCAGGTTTTAGGTCATGAACTCACAAATCCGGACGGTCCGGGCGGAGGCGATTTGGTCGAATTCCAGGAGCAAGAGCGCAGGAAACCCGGCCGGTTTTCAAGATTTTGCGACGCAGCAGTCGGGCAAATCGACCCGCTCCTTCGGACGCCGAAACGGTTTCGACCTGCTTCGTCGACCCGCTCGGACGGGGGAAAGACCCCGCCCTTCGCGGCTCTCCTGGCATCTCTTTGCCGTTTCAGGCGCCGGAACATTCGCATTTATGAGTCCATGACCTAGAACGCCGGAACGGTCTGGCGGCGGCGCTGGGACCACACCACCACCACCAGAAGCAGGACCGCCGGCAGGTAGAAGATCTCGCGCGGCATCCGCTCCGCCGGGGTCGCCACGCTCTCCACCACCACCGGCTCGTCGGCGTAGAAATCGAGTTCCTGGGCCAGCCGGAAGAACGGCGTGCCGGGGAAAGGCTCGTCCAGCGTCATCCGGTCGCCGTCCGGGAACAGGGTCAGGCCCGCCTGATCCAACCGGTCCGCGCCCGGTCCCGGTGCTCCGAGCGGCACCATGAAAGTCTTGGTAATGCGCTCGTCCGGATTGTTGAAGTCGGTCCCCTCGATGGTCATGCGCAGCCGGGCGTCCGCCGGCAGCGAGGTCGCCACCTGCTCCACCTGGGTGCCGGGCGAGACGTCGTAGGGTGCCTGCACCTGGTCCAGCCAGAAGCCCGGCCTAAACAGCGTGAATGAGATCAAAAGCAGCGCCACCACCTCCCACCAGCGGGTGGGGGTAAGGAAGTAGCGCTGGGTGGCGGCGGCGAACAAGAGCATCGCCACCACCGCGACGATGAACTGAACCACCGCCTCCAGCGGCCCCACCCCGATCAACAGAAGCTGGGTGTTGAACAGGAACAGGAACGGCAGCAGCGCGGTCCGGATATCGTAGGTGAAGCCTTGGATACCGGTCTTGATCGGATCGCCGCCGGAGATCGCGGCGGCCGCGAAGGCGGCAAGGCCCACCGGTGGCGTGTCGTCGGCCAGGATGCCGAAATAGAACACGAACAGGTGGACCGCCACGAGCGGCACGATCAGCCCCTGCTGGGCGCCGAGCGTCACGATCACCGGTGCCATCAGCGAGGACACGACGATGTAGTTCGCCGTCGTCGGCAACCCCATGCCGAGGATGAGGCTCATGATGGCGACCAGGATCAGCATGACCATCAGGTTGCCGCCGGAGACGAACTCCACGAATTCGCCGATCACCTGGTGGGCGCCGGTGAGCGAGATGGTGCCGACGATGACGCCCGCCGCACCCGTCGCCACCGCGATCGCGATCATGTTGCGCGACCCGGCGATCATGCCGGCGAGCCATTCGTGAACGCCGCGCATCGCCTCGAAGCCGAGATTGCCGGTGCCGCGGAAAAGCGCCTTCAGCGGATGCTGGGTCAGCGCGATCGCGATCATGGCGATGGTTGCGTAGAAGGCGGAGAGGCCCGGCGACAGCCGCTCGATCATGATGCACCAGATCAGGATCACGATCGGCAGCAGATAATAAAGGCCGGTAAGCGCAACCTCGCCAGCGCGCGGCAGCTCCTGAAGCGGGGCGTTGGGGTCGTCGACCTCCAGATCCGGCCGCTGCGCCGCAATCCACAACAGGATGAGGTACGCCACCGCGAAGATCAGCGAGGCCGCCCATAGCCCCATGCCGGGGAAGACGTCCCGCACCCAACCTAGCCCGTAGTAGACGACACCGGCCAGCACGGCGAGGCCCAGGAACCCACCCAGGAAGCCCATCAGCCGGGTCATCAGCCGCATGTGGCTGGGCGGGCGCTTCATGCCGGCAAGGCCCAGCTTCAGGGCCTCAAGGTGCACGATATAGACCAGCGCGATGTAGGAAATCAGCGCCGGTAGCACGGCGTTTTTGATGAGCTCGGTATAGGGCGTGCCGGTAAACTCGGAGATCAGGAAGGCCGCCGCCCCCATGACCGGCGGGGTGAGCTGGCCGTTGGTGGAGGAGGCCACCTCGACCGCGCCGGCCTTTTCCGGCGGAAAACCGGTCTTCTTCATCAAGGGGATGGTGAAGGTGCCGGTAGTGACCGTGTTGGCGATGGATGAACCGGAATAAAGCCCGCTCATGGCCGACGCGACGACGGCCGCCTTGGCCGGACCGCCACGCAAATGGCCCAGAAGCGCAAAGGCGATCTTGATGAAGAAGTTGCCCGCGCCGGCCTTTTCCAGGATCGCGCCGAACATGACGAACAGGAAGATCATGGTGGCGGAGACGCCAAGGGCGACGCCGAACACACCCTCCGTCTGCATCCAGTAGTGCCACATGGCCTTGCCGTAGGAGGCGCCCTTCCATTGCAGGGTGCCCGGAATCCAGTCGGCATCGCCGAAGAACACGTAGAGCACGAAGACGGAAGCCACGATCAGAAGCGGCAGACCGAGCGACCGGAACACGGCAACGCCGAGCACGATCATGCCGACGGTCGACATGATCAGATCCCAGTCGGTGGGAAGCCCGGCCCGGTCGGCAATCTGGTTCTTGAAGACAAAGAGATAGAGACAGGCCGTCGCCCCGAGCGCGGCCAGGATCCAGTCATACCAGGGGATCTTGTGGCGCGAGGCCGACTTGAAGAGCGGATAGGCGAACGCCGCCAGCACCAGCGCGAACGCGAGATGGACGATGCGGATTTCGGTGTTGTTGAGAACGAGGGGCAGGCCCGACAACCGTGCCACGATGAACGGAACCGGCGAAGCCACATAGAGCTGGAAGAAGGCCCAGACCAACGCGATGCCGGGAATCAGCCAGCGCTGCCAGCCCTCGGGGGATCGCGCACCGGTATCGGTCGCGGCGACGAGGGACTCCGCGTCGACGCGATGGGTGGGTTGATCGACCGCCATGGCCGCGCCCCTCGTATCTGGAAGGTTATGTATCGTTTATCGTTGGGATCCCACCTCGAAGGATGCGATCCTTAAAAAGAAAACGGGCGCGGTCTCGGATTTTGGCGAGGAGTGGGATGCGCTCGGAAAACCGGCATCCCCTTTCCCTCATCCCGCTCCAAAGCCGCGCCCGCCGAGCCGGATTACATCCAGCCGCGCTCTTGGTAGTATTTCTTCGCCCCGTCATGCAGCGGCGCGGAGAGACCGTCCTTGATCATCTGCTCCTCCTTCAGGTTGGCGAAGGCGGGATGCAGCTGCTTGAACTGGTCGAAGTTGTCGAACACCGACTTCACCACGACGTAGACCACCTCGTCGGGAACGTCGGAGGACGTGATGAAGGTGGCGCCGACGCCGAAGGTGGTGGTGTCGTCCGGATTGCCCTTGTACATGCCGCCGGGAATGGTGGCGACGCGGTAATAGGGATTCTCCTCGACCAGCTTGTCGATCGGCTCGCCCTTCACGTCGACCAGATCAACGTCGCAGGAGTTGACGGCTTCCTGGATCGCCGCGGCGGGGTGACCGACGGTGTAGATCATCGCGTCGATGTTGCCGTCGCACAACGCCTGGGCCATCTCGGAGCCCTTCAGCTCGGTGGCGAGCGAAAAGTCGCCCATCTCCATGCCGAAGGCGTCCATGACCACTTCCATGGTCGCGCGCTGGCCGGAGCCCGGATTGCCGACGTTGACGCGCTTGCCCTTCAGGTCCTCGAAGCTCTCGATCCCGGAATCACCGCGAACGAGCAGGGTGAACGGCTCCGGATGCACCGAAAAGACCGCGCGCTCCTTCTCGAACGGTCCCTGGTCCTCGAACTTCGAGGTGCCGTTGTAGGCGTGATACTGCCAGTCGGACTGGGCAACGCCGAACTCCAGTTCGCCGGCGCGCACGGTGTTGATGTTGTAGACCGACCCGCCGGTCGATTCCGCCGAGCAGCGGATGCCATGTTCTTTTCGGTCCCGGTTGACCAGACGGCAGATCGCACCACCGGTCGGATAGTAGACGCCGGTCACACCTCCCGTTCCGATCGAAATGAACTGCTGATCTTGGGCCGATGCAGCGCCGGCGGCGGCAAAAAGCGCGGTCGCGGCAAGCGCCGCAATTGTGCGTTTCATCGATTGGCTCCCTTTGGAATAGTGGTTTCGTCGCCGGTGAGCCGGCGGAATATCCCTCCGGCCCGGAAGGGTATACCAGCTATCCTTGCCGCGTAAGTCAATCACAACCCGATGAAAGTTTCGGTGAGTGCTTCGCGGGGCGCGCCATGCGGGGGCCACAAAAGCCGAAAATACGACGCTCCGGCGCAGCCGATCGGCCGCTTGCGAGGCGCCCTCTTTATGCCAGCCGTTCGCCGCGCCAAACTGGACGTTTTCCGGCAACCGCCTCAGCGGTCCGGTCTTTTTCAGGATTCTCATGACGATCGGACCGCTGCTTTCGAAGACGTTGCTTCCTGCCCGCGCGGAGCTTCAGCCCTGCCCGGAGGCGCTGAAGCCGGCGCTGATCGCCGCGTCGGCGATCGCCGCAGGGACGATCTTCCTCGATCCCTTCGCCATCGCGATCGCCATTCCGGACTTGCGGCTCGCTCTCGGGCTTCCTTTCGCCGGCGCCCAGTGGCTTCTGATCCTGCATCCGCTGCTCCTCGCCGCCGGGCTGATCCTCGGGATCGGCCTTGGCCAAGCTTATGGGCGCTGGCGCATGCTGAGCCTCGGCCTGGCCGTCGGCGGCGTGGCGGCGCTGATTGCCGGGCTGGCGCCGGGGAGCGAGTTCGTGGTCGCCGCCCGGGCGCTGCAAGGCATGGCGGCCGCCGTCGCGCTGCCGGCCACGCTCGCGCTGATCGCCGTCAACCTGCCCAAGGCGGAGCGCGCACGCACCGTGGAACGATGGTCGCTGGGAGCGGCGGCAACGGTGGCAGCCGGCATCGTGCTGACGAGCCTTCTGGTCTGGCTGTGGTCGTGGCGCGGGGCCTTCCTTCTGGAAGCCGTGCTTGCGTTTGGATGTCTCGTCCTCATGCGCCTGCGCGTGCCGATCGATTTTCCGGAGCTGATCGAGCCGCGCCTCGACCTTGTGGGCGCAGTGCTCTTCGCTCTTGCCGGCGCCCTGGTGGCCTTCGCGCTCACGATCTCCTCGGCCGGGGTCGGCGTCGGCGTTGTGGTGTCGTTCCTGGTTGCCGGGCTGGTCGGCTTTGGGCTGTTCGCACTGTGGGAGACGACCATGGCGACGGTCCCGATGGTCGCGACGGACGTGTTCGCCTCGATCCGCTTTCTGGTTGCCACCGGGCTCGCGGTACTTGCCCATCTGGGCCTCGCCGGGTGCCTGCTGCTCGTCCCGATCGCGGTCATCGACGGCGGAGCCGGATCGCCCCTCGCAACGGCGGCTGTCTATCTCGCCTTCCTGGCCGGGCTGATGGGAAGCAACCGCCTCACCGAACCGACCGAGGACCGGATTGGCCCCGCTGCCGCGGTCGCCGCCGGCTATGCGCTTGCCGCCGGCGCCCTGCTTGGGCTGTCCGCAGCGGTGGCGAGCGGACGAGTCTGGCTCGCGGCCGTCCCGACGGCGCTCCTGCTCGGGATCGGCATCGGGGTCGCCGTGGCGATCCTTCTGCGCCGCGCCTTGGAGAGCACGCCCGTCCGCCACCGGGCTGCCGCGGCCGCCGGGCAGAACGTGGTGTTCCGGCTCGCCGGCGCGCTGTCGCTGGCGCTGATCGGTGCGGTCGCGGGATTTGCCTATCGCGACGTGGTGGTCGAACTCGCCCCTTCCGTCGCCAGCGTGTTCCACGGCCGCGATTTCGCCGCCCCCGTGAATCCGCTGCCGGAACTCCTGTCGATCCGCGCCACCGCCATTCGACTGACCTTCGCTCGCGTCGGCGTGCTGGGCGCCTGCGGCTTGGGCCTGGCAAGCGTCATCGCCCTGTTCGCCCTGCCACAGGAAAGCGGACAGTCCGCGACGGGTCCCCAAGTGCGCAACGGCCGGAGCCGATAGGGCGCAGACGGCGCCACGCATCGGCCTCGTGTCGCTTGCAGCCTCCTTGGCACCCGGCACGCTTGCATGCGGTCGTGGCGTGGCGGCTTGGTGTTCCTTGAGGCCCGCCGCACCATTTTCATCGACGCGAATGGAACGGAATATCTGGACGTGGGGATGAGAACGGCTTAATTAATAACTGACTAGTCAGTTATTAAGAGTGCGCCATGTCCGAAGGGCCCAAATTCCGCCGCCGCAAGGAAGCCCGCCCGGCGGAGATCCTGAACGCCGCTCTGGACGTGTTTTCGGAGAAGGGCTTCGCGGCCGCGCGCCTGGACGAAATCGCCAAGCGTGCCGGACTCTCGAAAGGGACCCTCTATCTCTATTACGCGACCAAGGAAGAGCTTTTTTCCGCCGTCATCACCCAGGCGATCGCACCGGACCTTGGCCGCATTCGAAGCGAAGCCACGGCGGTGGTTCCCTTTTCCGTGTTCGTGCGCGCCTTCCTGCTGCAGCTCGCCACCCGCGCCCGGAGCGGTCGGATCGCGCCGATCGCCAAGATGGTGATCGCCGAAAGCCGGACCTTTCCCGACCTCGCCCGCCATTGGCACGACCAGGCCGTGCGCCCGATGCTCGATTTCGTTGCCGGCGAGGTCGAAGCCGCCCAGGGCCGCGGCGAAGTGCGGCCCGGCGACCCTTTCCTCTATGCCCTTCAGATCGTGGGTCCGTTCATTCTCGGCATACTCTGGACCGAGACGTTCGTTCCGATCGGGGCCGAGTCGGTCGAATTCGAGCGCCTCGTCGACCAGCATGTGGCGACCCTGCTAGCCGGCCTCATGGGTACGGAGATCGCGTCATGAAGCGAGCCCCGATCGTTCTCGTCGCCCTCGCCGCCGTTACGGCCGGCGCGATCTACGCCTGGCAGGCGCGGACGCCGGAGGAGATCGCCGTCCTCTCCGGCTATGTAGAAGGCGAAGCGCTCTATTTCGCCGCCCCGGTGTCCGCTTCGCTGCGTACTCTCGACGTGGACGAGGGCGACCGGGTGGACGCCGACGCCCGACTGTTTGCCATCGACCCGGCGACGCTTGAAGCCCGGCGCGATCAGGCGCGCGCCAATCTGGAGGCGGCCGAGGCGAGGCTCGCGGACGCCCGCAAGGGCGAGCGCCCCATCGAGCTCGCCGTGATCCAGGCGCGCAAGCAGGCCGCGGAAGCCAACCTGACCCAGGCGGAGGCCACCTTGAAGCGGGTCAAGCCGCTGGTCGAACGCGGGGTCTCGCCCAAGTCCAACCTCGACGACGCCCAGGCCGCCTACGACGCCGCGCTTGCCAACCGCAACGAGGTGGAAAAGAGCCTGGAGGCAGCCGAACAGGGCGCGCGGGAGGACCAGATCCGCGCCGCCGAAGCCGACGTGAAGCAAGCGACCGCCGCCCTCAAGGAAATCGAGGTCCAGCTCGGCGAGCTGACGCCCAAGGCACCCGGTGCCGGCCGGATCGAAGACGTGTTCTATCGTCCCGGCGAATGGGTGCCGGCCAATCAGCCGGTGGTCGCCCTTCTGCCCGACGACCGCGTTCGCATCCGCTTCTTCGTGCCGGAGGCGGAAATCGTGCGCTACCAGCCCGGCAAGACGGTCCGCTTCGGCTGCGACGGCTGCGGCGGCCCGCTGAGCGCCACCATCAGCTACGTCAGCCCGCGCGCGGAATACACGCCACCGGTGATCTACAGCCGCTCCAGCCGGGAGAAACTGGTCTTCCTCGTCGAAGCGCGCCCGGACGACCCGACCGCGCTCGCCCCCGGCCTGCCCGTCGACGTCACACCGCTCGAGGGGACGCCATGACCGTCGCGATCGACGTTCACGGCCTCAACAAGAGCTTCGGCGACAAGCACGTCGTGAAGGACGTGTCGATCGCCGTGGAGGAAGGCCACGTCACCGGCTTTCTCGGCCCCAACGGCTCCGGCAAGACCACCACCATGCGCATGCTGTGCGGGCTGCTCACCCCCGACAGCGGAACAGGCACCTGCCTGGGGCTGGACATCCTCACCCAGTCCGGCGCGATCAAACGCCAGACCGGCTATATGACGCAGAAATTCTCGCTCTACGAGGATTTGACCATCGAGGAGAATCTGCGCTTCGTCGCCCGCATCTACGGCATGCACGACCGCGACCGGCGGGTGACGGAAGCTCTGGAAAAGCTTGGCCTGGAAACCCGCCGCCGCCAGCTCGCCGGCACGCTGTCGGGCGGCTGGAAGCAACGGATGGCGCTTGCGGCCGCCGTCTTGCACGAGCCGCGCCTGCTCCTGCTCGACGAGCCCACCGCCGGTGTCGACCCCAAGGCGCGGCGCGACTTCTGGGACGAGATCCACCGGCTCGCCGCCGACGGGCTGACGGTCATGGTCTCCACCCACTATATGGACGAGGCCGAGCGCTGCCACGACATCGCCTATATCGCCTACGGCTCGCTGATTGCGCGTGGCACCGTCGCCGACCTGATCGAAGAAGCCCATCTCGTCACCTTTCGCGGCGAAGGGCCCGGCGCCGACCGGCTCGCCCACGAGCTTCTCGGCAAGCCGGGCGTGGCGACCGCCACTCCGTTCGGCGCGATCGTGCATGTCAGCGGCGAGGACCGCGCCGCGCTGGAAGCCGCGATCGCCCCCTATCGGCATGCGCCCTACACCTGGAGCGAAAGCAAGCCGACCATCGAGGACGTGTTCATCCATCTGATGGACCGCTCCACGGACAATTTCCAATGACGGAGGCTCTCACCCGCGTCCTGGCCGTGATGGCGAAGGAGTTCATCCAGCTCTCCCGCGACCGGCTGACCTACGCGATGATCCTGGCCGTCCCGGTCATGCAGCTTTTGCTTTTCGGCTACGCGATCAACACCGACCCGCGCGATCTGCCCACCGTCGTGCTCGATGCCGACCGCAGCATACTGTCGCGTTCCGTGCTCGCCGCGATCGAAAACACCGGCTACTTCGCCTTCGTGCAAGAGGCCCGCTCGCCGGCCGAAGCCGACAGAGCGATCGAGACCGGCCAGGTCCAGTTCGCCGTCACCATTCCCGCCGATTTCTCCCGCCGCGTAGTGCGCGGCGAAGATCCGGAAATCGTACTGGAGGCGGACGCTTCCGATCCCACCACCGTGGGAAGCGCGCTCGGCGCGCTGGCCGGCGTGGAAAGCCAGGCGCTGACCCACGATCTGCGAGGGCCGCTCTCCGCCTCCAAGGGCGGATCGCCCTCCTTCCAGATCGTCGTTCACCGCCGCTACAACCCGGAGAACATCACCGCCTACAACATCGTGCCCGGCCTGCTCGGCATCGTGCTTTCCATGACGCTGGTCATGATGACCGCCCTGTCGCTCACCCGCGAGCGCGAGCGCGGCACCATGGAGACACTGCTGGCCACGCCGGTACGTCCGTTGGAGGTGATGGCCGGAAAGCTGGCGCCCTATGTCGGAATCGGGCTGATCCAGACGCTTCTGATCCTGGTGCTCGCCCGCATCCTGTTCGACGTGCCGCTGTCCGGCGGCTGGTCGGCGCTCGCCACCGGCGTGGCGCTTTTCATCGTCGGCAGCCTGTCGCTCGGTTTCTTCTTCTCAACCCTTGCCAAGAGCCAGCTCCAGGCGATGCAGATGTCGGTGTTCTACCTGCTGCCATCGATCCTGCTGTCCGGCTTCATGTTTCCGTTTCGCGGCATGCCGGAATGGGCGCAGGTGATCGGGACGGCGATCCCCGTCACCCATTTTCTGCGCGTCGTCCGTGGTACGCTCCTCAAAGGCGTTGGCTTCCCCGAACTCTGGCCGAGCCTGATTGCGCTGGTGATCTTCGTGACCGTCGTGACCACGCTCGCCATGACGCGCTATCGCACCACGCTCGACTGAATCGGGAATTTTCGAAGCGCGCACAACAATTTCGACACTGTCCGGCTTGCGCCCGGCGCCGCTTCGCGCCACGCTGCGCGCTTAAAATGGATCGGCCGACGCGCGGGATGGACTCTCCGCGCGCGGCGTGGCGGGCAGGCGAGGACCCCACCTGCAAAATGGCGGACAGGACCGGCAAGACCACCGCGCGACGGCCCGGGATCGTCACGATCCTGCTCGCCATCCTCGTGCTGTTTCTCCTGCCGACCCTTTTGGTCGTGGGCGTGTTCATCTACGAGATTCGAAGATCCGACGAGGCGCAGTCGGAGCAATATCTCAACACCGAGATCCGCGGTCTTGCCAACGGGCTCTCCGGCGAGATCGATGAAGCGCAGCTTTTCATGCGCGTGGTGCGCCGGGCGCTTGGCCCGCTGGTGGAGCGCGGCGACAGCACCGCCTGCCAAAGCCAGATTGCCGAACTCCAAAGCGGCGATCCGACGCTGACGGGCTACTACGTCACCGATGCGGCCGGTACGATCGTCTGCGCTGCCGACGAAAGTCGGGTTGGAACCTCCATCGCGTCGACCAGCGCCTTCCAGGCCCTGCAACTCGGCGGCCGTCTCTATCTCGGCGGCCCGACCTTCGACGCCCACGACCGCGCGATGGTGCCCGTCGCCCTCAAATGGCTGGGCAGCGCACAGGAATTCGCCGGCGTCGTCGGCGCGGAGATCGACCTGGCGACCGTGCTGGCCAAGGTGCGCACCAGCTACGCGCTGCCGGAAGCCGTCGTCATGCTGACGAGCTCGGACGGCCTCATCCTGTCCATGATCCCGGATCCGGGCGGCCAGACGGGAAGCCGCATCGCGCCGGGCGGCGGCACGCCATTCGTCGACGGTGTCGAACGGCGCTGGTCGGATCAGCAGGTCGCGCTCGCAAACGACGTCCTCGTCGTGACCGTCGGCGTTCCGCGCACCATCGTGGAGGCGCGCACCAACCAAATCGCCTGGTGGACCGTCGGGGCGCTTCTCGCCATCGTCGTGGCCGGTCTCCTGATCGCCTTCATCGCCGCGTCCTATTTCGTGCGCCGGCCGGTGCATGCCCTTGCGGATGCGGCCGAGCGGCTGGGTTCCGGCGATCGCAGCGCGCGGGCGGGAACCGTCGGCGGCGCGCGCGAACTGGCCGGGCTGGGCCAGGCCTTCGACACCATGGCCGACCGGCTCGACGGACGCGAAGCGGAAAACGAGCGCTATCGCCGGGAGCTGGAACAAGCCCGCGACGAGCTGGAAGTCCGCGTCGAGGAACGCACCCGCGACCTTGCCGCAATGACGGATAAGGCGGAGTTGCGTGCCCGCACGGTGGAGCGGCGCTTCGAGCAGGAAATGCGCCTGCGCGAGATCGTGACCCTGCTGCAGGCCTGCCAGGATCTGGACGAGAGCGCGGCCATCCTGAAAAATTTGATGCCGGACCTGTTCCCGTCCACCCGCGGCGCACTCGCCCTTTTCTCGGAGCCCCACAACGAGCTTGAGACCATCGCCCAATGGGGCACGGAAGGGTCGTTTGCGGAAAGCTTCATGCCCGACGCCTGTTGGGCGCTCCGGCTGGGCAACGGCCATCGCTCCGGGATGCACGGCGAAGGCAATCCGCGCTGCGCCCATATCGAAAATCCCGACCTGGACGTGGTGTGTGCCCCGATCCTGGTGCAGGGAGAAACCCGCGGCGTCGTGTCGGTCGATCTGCAGGGGCTGCCGGAGGAAATCGCCGGGGCAGAGGGCGAGCATGCGGTCGCGAGCGTGGAAACCGCTGCCACGACCATCGGCATCGCGCTCTACAACATCCGTCTGCGCGGAGCGCTGCGCAAGCTGACGATCCGCGATCCGCTCACCGGCCTTCACAACCGCCGCTTCGCCGACGACGTCGTCGCCAAGGAGCTGTCGCGGGCGCGGCGCAGCCGCCAGCCGGTCACCGTGGTGCGCATCGACGTCGACCGCTTCAAGGCGATCAACGACGAGTTCGGCTTCGACGCCGGCGACACGGTGCTGCGCGAAATGGCCGGCGCCATCGAACATTTCTTCCGCTACGAGGACGTCTGCAGCCGCTATGGCGGACAGGATTTCCTGATCGTGATGGTCGGGGCGTCCAAGGTGGATGCCGTGAACCGCTGCGACCAGCTTCGCGAACAGCTCGGCGAACGCTCCTATTTCTACAAGGGAATGGCGCTGCCGAGGATTTCGGTCTCCATCGGCGTCGCCACCTATCCGGAAGACGGCACCACCGAGGACGACCTGCTGACCGCCGTCGAAGCCGCTCTCTCCACGGCCAAGCACGATGGGCGCGACCGGGTTCGCGCCGCACCCGGCGAGGCGCTTCCGCCTCCCGACGACACGCCGGCTACAAACACCCGCTGAAATGGCGCCGCAGGACGGACAACGTCATCAGGTGCAGGGTCGAGGCATAGTAGGTGGTGGTGCGGAACCGGGTCAGATCGGGCGGTATCCGTTCGCCGCGCAAGGCACACGCCACCAGGGCCGCGATCGCCTTATAGCCCGGATCCGGCATCGGGCCGAGCACCGCGCCCGTCCGCGCATTGATCACCGCCGGCCCATCGCGCCCCGGGCCGTTCCAGGCCCGATCGAACGCGGCGAGCTGATCGCGCGGAACCACCCCGCTGAAGAGCAGATAAAGCGGGATGCGCACGGCATCGTAGCTTGAAAGCGGCGGAAAGTTGTTGGCCGGGTCGGGCCGCAGCGGATCGGTGACCGAACTCCAGTTCGGCGGAAGGACCGATGCGCCGGAGGCCGACGCCGCGGTCAGCCCAAGCCCCGATTCGATCAGGCTGCGCCACGTCTGATCGGGCATCACCAGGTTGAAATAGGGAAAGGCCGGATAGATCCAGTAGGACAGGTTCACCACCGGCCCGTCGCGCTGATCGTCCACGCCGAAGCCTTTGAGGCCCGGCTTCAGCAAGGTGGCTTCGCGCCGTCGGAAGATCAGGTCGCGCGCCACCGCCTGGATGATCGCGGAGGCCTCGTTGACGTAGTCGCGATTTTCCCATTTCAGCCCGGCGAGCAGAAGCGACCACGCGATGAAGATGTCGCCGTCGGAGGCGTCGTTCCGGTCTTCGATCGGGTTGACGGAAAACGGGTTCCACTTCCAATAGAACAGCGGCCCCGACGCCATCCGCATCTCGTCGCGGGCAAATCCCCAGATGCGGTCGAAGTCGTCGCGCGCGCCCGCCTCCACCGCCAGATACATGCTGAAGCCCTGGCCTTCGGAATGGCTGATCTGGCCGTTTTCGTAGTCGACCACGCGGCCGGAGTCGGCGACGTAGGCGGAGCGGAAGGCGTTCCACTCCTCCGCCGTGATCGAATTTTGGCGAATCGCCTCAAGATCGAGCTGGGCGTGGACAGGGGTCGGCACCGTCCACGCAAGTACGGCACATAGGAACAGCGCCAGCCGATGTGCCTCGCTCCGCAGCATGCCCTCGCCGTCGCAGCCTCACGCAGAATCGGGCCTCTTCGTGGCCTCACCCGCCATCGTGACCGAACTCGGCGCGCCGCGATAGACCGAGACGCGTTTCCGCCGCGCCGACCACTGATCCCGAAAGCTGATCCGGCCCAAAGCGTTAGCCGAAAATTGCCGCAGCGGTCCGGGATCGCGTCGCAGTCTCCGGCGCAAAGCCCCAAAAAAGACGCAACTGATGCACATCTTGAAGGTTCCCCTTTTTGGGGGATTTGTGGATGCAAATATCGTTGGATCGAACGACCATGACCAACCTTCGCCGCGGCCGGTTCGCTGCGGCACTTGCCGTCGCCCAATACGGCCATCGCCTTTCCGATGGCCTGAAGACGTTCGCACGCGCCCCGCATCGGCCGCACCTCGTGGCCACGACGCCGGAGCTTGCCGACATGGCCCGCCGCCTCGCCGGATCCCGGGCCGATGTGAGCCAGGCCTCCGCCCACGATCTTCTCGCGCTTGCACGCGCCGACATCGTGCTGTTTCCGAAGGCGAGCGTATCCCATGCGGAGACGGCGGTGGTGGCGCGCTTCGCGACCGTGCTGTCCTGCTCGACGAACCCGGCCGATCTGGAAGAAACGCTCGGCCAGATCCGTGACGCGCTGATCGCGCTCGACCGCGACGGCGAGTTCGACTACCGCGAGCGCTTCGATCTCGCTGCGGTCGAGCGGCCGACCGTCTAGCACGCTCAGCGTTTGGTGGGCGCCTGTTTCGGCTGGAGAGCCGGCACTGCCATATCGGAGGCCGGCCGGGCCTCCAGCGCGGTCCAATTCGTTTCCGCCTTGGCGAGGTTGCCGTCGATGTCGCGCTCCCACCGGCGCACGATGTCCGGCGAAATATTGAGATAGAGCGTGCCGTCGACGATCCGCCACAGGTTCGGATTGCCCGGAACTTTGCCGCGCACCGCGACGCCATAGGCGCAGTGGCCGTCATAGGCGGGAATGTAGCGCGCCGGATCGGCGAGAAAGCGATCCCGGTTCGCCTCGGTGGCGAATGCAAACGTCGCGCCGTTATAGCTGGCGGTGATGTCGGCCCGACCGGGAACGGCCTCGGGCTGAGACGCGCCCACCGGCGCCTGGGCCAGATCGCGATAGGCGACTACGTCGTAGCCAGACACGGCGAACCCGCTGCCATCGACATATTGCTCGCCGGCGCGCGCAGCCAACCCCATGAGCGTGAGCCCTGCCAGCACCACAAGTGCAAATCGCCCCGTTTTCATGACCCTCGCCCTTGTCCTGCTCGCGTCTCCGCGACTGTCCCGCTTGCGTCTCCGCGACGTCGAACGACGGCCGCTCAACCCTGTACCCGGCGCAAGCAAGAGGGAAATGACACCTTGCTCAAGACTGCGTGTGGCGGGTGAGAATCCCGGCTTGCGCTTGCGAGGTCCGGCTATCGACGCTACCTCCTGAGGGACAGGCCCGTTGGATCACGAAGGACGCTGCGCATGTTCAAGGCCATTCGCGAGTGGCTGCAAATGGAAGGTCTCGTCGAGGACGACGAGCGCCAGTTCGGACCCGACGATCATCGCATCGCGGTCGCCGCCCTGCTCGTTCATCTCGTCGCCATCGACGGCGAGATCACCGCCGACGAACGCCGCGTGTTGCGCGAAGTCCTGGCCGACCACTATGATTTGACCACCGAGGACACCGAGACGCTGGTCAAGCTCGCCAAGGAGCGCGACGACGAAGCGGTGGATCTTTACGGCTTCACGTCGGTGCTGAAGCGCGTGCTCGACGAAGACGGGCGCAAGCAGGTGATCGAGATGATGTGGGAGATGGGCTACGCCGACGGGCGCATCTCCGAATTCGAGGACAACACCGTCTGGCGCGTGGCCGAGCTCCTTGCCGTGACCTCGCGCGAGCGGATCGAAATCAAGAAACGTGTGGAGGCTCGGCTGGAGAACAAGTCGAGCTGAGGAAATGGCCGGGGATGCCGAACCGTCATAGATTGCGATGATTTCCGGGTTTAACGGCCCGACACCATCGCAATCGATCCAGGGAAGTTAGAGCGGGATGCGGACGGACGACCGGTTCCCACTTTTCCTCATCCCGCTCCAGATCACCCCCCTTCGGACCCGCGTTCGAAAGGTTGGGCTGATCGTATTGTTTTAGAGCGGGATGCGGGCGGAAAACCGGTACCCACTTTTCCTCATCCCGCTCTTGGGAGAGTGAACCACCCATGACGATTTCGTCGCCGAGACCGACCGACCACGACGATGCCGGCACGATTCTCATCGTTCTCCATCAGGAGCAGTCAACCCCCGGACGGGTCGGGCAGATGCTGCGCGAGCGTGGTTACAAGCTCGACATGCGCCGGCCCCCGCTGGGCGATACGCTGCCGACCTCGTTGGAGGGCTACGCCGGCTCGGTGATCTTCGGCGGTCCCATGAGTTCCAACGATCCCGATGCCTTCATTCGGCGCGAGATCGACTTCATCGACGTTCCGCTGCGCGAGAACGTGCCCTTTCTCGGGATTTGCCTCGGCGCCCAGATGCTCTGCCGGGCGATCGGCGGCCAGGTCGATTCGCATCCGGAGTCCCTCGTGGAAATCGGATATTACGACCTGAACCCGACCACCGACGGCACCTCGCTGATGCAGTGGCCACACAAGGTCTATCAGTGGCACCGGGAAGGCATGGCGGTTCCGGAGGCCGGCGCCACCCTTCTCGCCCGTGGCGAGCACTTCGAGCATCAGGCCTTTCGGGTGGGCGATGCCGCCTACGGCATCCAGTTCCATCCGGAACTGACGCTCGCGATGATGCACCGCTGGACCACCAAGGCCTCAGCCCGCATGCAGCTCCCCGGCGCGCGCGATCGGCGCGACCATTTCGCCGGCCGTCCGGTGTTCGACCCGGCGGTGAAGACCTGGCTGTCGTCGTTCCTCGACATCTGGCTCGCCTCCGGCCGCAACGCGACGTCAGCCGAGAAGCCTGAGCGCCTGAGCGCCTGAGCGCCTGAGCGCCTGAGCATCGCTAAACCCGTTCCCGCTTGGCCTGGAAACGCTCTCGGCAAGCCGGAAATGGGCTCGCCGTTCGCTCGAAACCCGCCTATTCCCCGTCCTTGCCGCCCCGGAAGCCGTCGAGGGCGGCACGCTCCAAGTCGCGGCGCTCGCCGATGATGGAGCGAGCGGCTTCAGCGGGAATCCCGAGGCCGCGCAGCATCACCTCGCCGAGCTGGAGCGAGGCTTCCACGGTCTCCGGGATCACTTCGTTGGCACCGAGCGCGAACAGGCGTTCCGCGTGGGCCCGGTCGCGGGCGCGGGCGATGATCGGCACGGTATGGCCGTCGCGCCGCACCGCACGCACGATATTTTCCGCCGCAACCGGATCGTCCATGGTCACGATCACCGCGGAGGCGTGCTCGATGCCGGCCCGCTTCAGGACGTCGACGCGGCTGGTGTCGCCGAAAAACACCGGAATCCCTTTCCGCCGGAGCGCGGCCACCGCCGGGCCGTTCACGTCGAGCGCAAGGTAGGCGGCTTTCTCATATTCCAGGATATCTCCGAGCAGACGCCCGACCCGGCCGAAGCCGGCAAGGATGACGTGATCGGAGAGCTCCGCCGCATCCAAGCCATCGTTCAGTTCCCGGCGCAGACCGCGCGCCTCCAGGCTTTTGCCGATCCGCTCCGCCCACGGCACGATCAGCGGCGTGATCGCCATGGAGGCGCCGGCGACGATGACGAGAAGCTGCGAGGTGCCGGGATCGATCAGCCCGAGGCCGGACGCCGCCCCGAGCCCGACCAACGCGAACTCGCCGATCTGGCCGAGAAGCAGGCCGGTCTCCACCGCAATCGCAAGCGGGAGACGCGCCGCCAGCCCGATTGCGGTCAGGAGAACCGCCTTCAATGCGAACAGGCCCAGGGTCATCCCGATGATCTCGACCGGGCGCGACGCCACGAACGCCGGATCGATCGACATGCCGACGGAGACGAAGAAGAGGCCCAAAAACAGCCCTTTGAACGGCTCGATATCGGCCTCGATCTGGTGGCGGAACTCCGTGTCGGAGAAGACCAGGCCGGCGAGGAAGGCGCCGAGCGCCATCGATAGGCCGGCGAACGAGGTCGCGACCGCCGTCCCCAGGATGATCAGAAGGGCCGCGGCGGTGAAAACTTCCCGATTGCGGCTGCCGCCGACGAAACGCAGGAATGGCCGCACGATCAGGCGGCCGGCCACCAGGATAACCACGATCGCGAGCGCGGCTTCCACCAGCGCGATCAGAAGATCGAGCGCCAGCCCGTCGGGATCGCGAGCACCGAGGGCGCCGATGATGAACAGGATCGGCACCACGGCGAGATCCTGAAACAGAAGCACGGAAAAGGCCGCGCGCCCCGGCGGGGAGGCAAGCCGGCGATGTTCGACCAGAAGCTCGGTGACGATCGCGGTGGAGGACAGCGCCAGACACGCCCCGATGACGATGGCCGTCGCACCGTCGAGCCCCAGCAGACGTCCGCCGGCCCAGATCACCGCGCCCGTGACCAGCACCTGCAGGAGTCCGAAACCGAACACCATGCGGCGCATCGCCCACAGCCGCTTCAGAGAAAGCTCCAGGCCGATCATGAACAGAAGGAACACCACGCCGAGCTCGGCCAGGTGGCTCACCCCTTCCACATCGTCGATCGCAGCGAAGCGGAGCCAGGGCCACTCGGAGACCAACCGCCCGATCCCGAACGGCCCGATCAGAATGCCGGCGACCAGGAAGCCCAGGATCGGGCTGACCTTCAACCGCTGGAACAGGGGAACGACAACGCCGGCCGTGACCAGGAACACCACGACTTCGCGCAGAAACGGAACCCCCGAGCTGTGCTCCATTCTTTCTGTCTCTCCCCCGGCCCTCGCCGCGTTGCGCTCAAACGTGCCACGCATCGCGCCGACACGCGGAGGACGGGAACACGCCGAGGCGGATCAAGCAAGCCACACGCCAGCCATCAAGGCGCAATCCGTCCACCGAGCGCCGGTTGTCCGACCGACAGCGATCCGCTAATGCTGAAATCGGTCGGCGATCATAGACCGGCCTCCGAACGGCGTTCGGGTGATCGATAGCATATGGCGGACTTCGGACCACGACCTGACGAGGAAAAGGGGGAAACCGGGTTTCCTCCCACATTCCGCTGTTGGGTTTCGGGCGCGATCACGCTCAGGATTTCGAGTTGTTGAGACCCGAACTTTTCGCGATCGCGCGATATTCGGGCAGAGCTCTGGGACAGCGATCTGACGTGATGGCCGCAGGCTGATGCAGGCGCTCCAGTACCTCCGCCCGAGCCTCTATATCGCGAGCTTCTTTGCCCTGCATGTCGCAGTGGCGATGCTGATTCCCGCATTCGTTGACATTGCCGACGGCAATCCCGACTGGACCGTCTTCATGGGGTCCAGCATCGGCGTGTTCGCCGTGGCGCTATTGGGCATCGTGTCGATGCGCCAGCCGCTGCCGAAATTCACGCCGCGCTTCGGCTTTCTCCTGACCACACTGTTGTGGCTGGTCACCGCGATCGTCTCCTCCATCCCGTTCTGGCTTTCGCCCCTGCAGATCACGGCGGCGGAGGGCTTCTTCGAGGCGATGTCGGGACTGACCACGACCGGCTCCACGATCCTGACCGATCTCGACGAGTTGCCCCGCGGGATCCTGATCTGGCGCTCCATGCTGCAATGGCTCGGCGGCATCGGCATCGTCGCGATCGGGCTGTTCCTGTTTCCGTTCCTGCGCATCGGCGGGATGCAGTTTTTCCGCACCGAATCGTCCGACCGCTCCGACAAGGCGATGCCGCGCATGGTCAACCTGACCGCCGCGCTGGTCGCCTTCTACACGGCCGCCACCGTGGCGTGTGCGCTGGTCTATGCCGCGCTCGGCATGAACCTGTTCGATGCCATCAACCACGCCATGACGACGCTTTCGACCGGGGGCTATTCCACCCACGACGCCTCGTTCGGCTACTACGGCAACAATCTCGGCATGATCTGGGCCTCGACCCTGTTCATGCTGGTCGGGTCGCTGCCCTTCGTTCTCTATGTGGAGCTGATCCTGAGAGGCCGGCTGTCGCTGTTTCGCGACGTGCAGACCCGCGTGTTCCTAGTCGCCGTGGCGATCGTATCCATCCTCCTCGGCATCTGGGTGCATTTCAACACGGGCCTGGAGCTCTTCCACGCGCTGACCAAGGCGGCCTTCAACACGGTCTCGATCGTCACGACGACGGGCTTTGCGAGCGAAGACTACAGCCTGTGGGGCACGTTCGCGATCGGGCTGTTCTTCCTGCTGACCTTCATCGGCGGCTGCTCCGGCTCAACTGCCGGCGGCATCAAAATCTACCGCTTCGTGATCATCTGGCAGTCGCTGCGGCGCTCGCTGGCGCGCCTGATCTATCCCAACGCCGTCATCCCGCTGCGCTACGGCAATCGCCACGTCGACCAGGACGTCTACGACTCCGTGGTCACCTTTCTCGTCGCCTTCTTCGGCATTTACGGCCTGATGACGCTGATTCTGTGTGGATTGGGCGTCGATTTCTTCACCGCGCTCACCGGGGTCCTGACCGCCATGTCGAATGTCGGGCCGGGACTGGGCGACGTGATCGGTCCGGCCGGAAACTTCAAGTCCCTCGACGAGCCCGAAACCTGGCTTCTGGCCATCGTCATGCTGGTTGGCCGACTTGAGATCATGACCGCCGTGGTCCTGCTCTCGCCGGTGTTCTGGAAGGACTGAGCTGCCACCCCATCGGGCAGCCTTGGTTGGGATCGAGCCCCCCCTTCTCCAGCCTTCGACAAGCTTTGCGCAAGCCTTGGCTGAAATGAGCATGGGCGGGCCGATATCGGCCCAATCGTGACCGATACCTGTCACCTATCGCCTTGGCTGACCGTGCCGCGTTGAGCGGTGTGGACCGCCCCGCTGCCCGGTGCCCTCCGGAACGCGGTTACCCTCTGATCTTCGCAGGCGCGTCCGTCAGCGGTCGCAAGCCATGCGACCTTAGGAACACGTTCATGCGCCTGACCATCAAGACCTCGCTGATCGGAATATTCGCGGTCATATTGGCACTGATTGCAATCCAGGGCTGGGTTGCCTACACGGGCCTTCAGAAAATCAACGACAACGTCGAGAACGAAGCCACCAACTGGGTGCCGAGCATCGACGTCGTCAACAAGATCAACACCGCCACCTCGGACCTCCGGATCGGTGAGGCCGCGCACATCCTCGCCGTGACGCCGATGGAGATTCAGCGCGCCGAAAAAGACATCGACGTCTCGCTGCGCAATCTCGCCGAGCTCCGCAATACCTACGAGCGCCTGATTTCGTCGGAAGAAGAGCGCGCGATCTACAATACGTTCGCCGCCGACTTCAACAAGTATATGGAGCTCCACAATCGGCTGATCGCGCTGTCCCAGCGCAACGCCAACGAAGAGGCCACCACGCTGTTCAAGGGCGAGATGCGGAGCGTCTACGATTCCTATTCCGCCGCGCTGAACGATGACGTCGCCATCAACAACAAGGGCGCAGCCGACGACTATGCGGCCGCGACGCGGACCTTCTCGCGCGTGCGCCTGCAGCTCATCCTCGCGATCAGCGCCAGCATCCTGATCGGCATTGCGTCGATCATTTTCGCGATCTTCGCCGTCAGCCGGCCGATCGCGCGCATCACCGCCGCCATGCGCTCCGTGAGCGACGGCAATCTGGAGACGGAGATCCCGTACGCGAAGAGCCGCAACGAGATGGGCGAGATGGCGGCTGCACTCACCGTGTTCCGCAACGGGTTGTTCGAAGCCGCCCAGCTGCGCGACGAGCAGGCGGCCCTGAAGGAGAAGGGGGAGGTCGAAAAGCGGGCCGCCATGCATGCGCTTGCCGACGAGTTCGAAGAGCAGGTGTCCGGCGTGGTGCGTTCGGTGACCGCCTCCGTGACCCAGCTCGAGCAGTCGGCCAACGTGATGAGCTCGTCCGCCGACGAAACCTCGCGCCAGTCCTCCGTCGTTGCCGCCGCGGCCGAGCAGACCACCACCAACGTGCAGACCGTGGCCACGGCGGCCGAAGAGCTTGCCGCTTCGGTCCGCGAGATCGCCAAGCAGGTGGCAATGGCCGCCGGGATTGCCGGCGAAGCCACCGGCCAGGCCTCGAACACGGCGGAAGTCGTGCGGGGTCTCGCCGCATCGGCCCAGCGCATCGGCGACGTGGTGAACCTGATCACCGACATCGCCGCCCAGACCAATCTGCTCGCGCTCAATGCCACCATCGAAGCCGCGCGCGCCGGCGAGGCGGGTAAAGGCTTCGCCGTCGTCGCCATGGAGGTGAAGACGCTCGCCGAGCAGACCTCCAAGGCCACCGGCGAGATCAGCTCGCAGATCACGGCCGTCCAGACCGCCACCAACGATGTGGTCAAGGCGATCGAAGACATCTCCGGCACCATCAAGCGGATCGACGAAGTGTCGTCCACCATCGCCTCTTCGGTGGAAGAGCAGGGTGCCGCCACCGGTGAGATCGCCCAGAACGCCCAGCAGGCGGCCCAGGGCACCCAGGAGGTCACCTCGAACATCGTCTCGGTGTCGTCGGCGGCAACCGACACCGGACGCGTGTCATCCGAGATCGTACATGCCGCTGGCGACCTGACCCAGCAGACCGGAATGCTGCGCTCCCAGGTGGACGCCTTTATCGAGCGGGTTCGCGCCGCTTAAAATAGCCCACACAGGCCGGCGGCACACGCTGCCGGCCTGTCCTCTCCCCGATCACGACGGGCTTGTGGCCTTCCCTGCAAACCGCGCGCTTTTCCGGAGGTTTGCGGAGCCAACGCGCGACCGCGCCGGCCTATTTGGTCTGCCGCATGTCCGAGCGGCGAACCGGTCCCCGCTTCGCCCGGAAATGCTTGTTCTCAGCTCTCCTTCAGGATCTTCTCCATCTCGGCGACCGGATGGTTGGTCAGGTCCTTGCTGATCTCGCCGATCACGCATTCGGCCACTTCCTTGTGCAGCGCCGGGCGGACATCGCCCATCACCTTCGGCGCGGCCACGAGGATCAGCTTGGTGTGCGGATGGTTGTGCACCAGCTTGTGCAGGCGCTCGGCGAGGTGGTGAGCGAAGCGCTCCTTTTCCAGCTCATGCCAATCGGTGTCGGCAACGGCGCTGCGGCCGGGTCCGGCATCGTTGAAGCGGCCGGGCTTGTCCGTGCCCTGCTCCCTGGTCGGCGGGTTGTCGATCTCCTCGTGCTCGACAACCTTGAGGTCGACCAACTCGTCGTCGCCGGCATTGCGCAGAAACAGCGCCCGTTCGCCGTCGGCGACCACGATCTTCGCGTCGTGGGGAATCTTCATGGGCATCGATCTCCTTGTTGTCTCGTCCTTGAGCCTATCCCGTTCGAACTGGCCCAATTTGAACGGAATACGCTCAGCCTATTGAATCTTCAGCCGTTTCTTATCGCCCAGATCGTCGCATCCGAGCGAAGAAGCTCTAAGGATCGCTTCCATCGTCGACGTCCGGTCGCCCGGCCGCCTCGACGCATCCGCCACCGATTACGCCGCCGCAGATCGCAACCGCGCATTGCGCCAGAACAAATCGTCCGGCGTGGCGATGGCCGATCGTGGGCGCCGCGCCCTCGAGCAACGCACGGACCCGGCGCTGATTTCCCTCCGCAGGCCATGCGACCGGGGATCAACTGCGGCCGCCGCGGTCCGTTCCGTTCGCGCGGCCGGATGGGTGCGCGCGCGTCCGCCACCGTCTCCTCATTAGAATTTCTCTAGTAAAATTCTGCAATCATTGGGCTTTTCACCTGCCGCCCCCAAAGCTATGAAGCCTCCTTTGCTTCTTTTCCCGGTTTCGTTTCGTCTGGAGTCCGGATTTTGACCGATCTCGCGCAGGACATCGTCGGCGCGCCGAAGGCCCCGACGGCGTTGCGCCCGCACCAGCGGGTCGGCTGGCTTGCCTGGACTGCGCTCGTCCTGTCGCTGGTGCTGTTGTCGCCGCTCGCCGCCGTCGTGGCGGCCGCCTTCGGCGAAGGCCACGGAACCTGGGCCCATCTCGCCACCACCGTTCTGCCGACCTATGTGGAGAACACCATTCTGCTGGTGGTCGCCGTCACCATCGGCGTTTTCGTCACCGGCACCGGCACGGCCTGGCTGGTGACCATGTGCCGATTTCCCGGCAAACGTCTGCTGGAATGGGGGCTCGTGCTGCCCTTCGCCGCACCGGCCTATGTGATCGCCTACGCCTACACCGACTTCCTGCAGCACCCCGGCCCGGTCCAGACCTGGCTGCGCGCCGTCACCGGCTGGGGACCGAACGACTACTGGTTCCCGGAGATCCGCTCGCTGGAAGGCGCGGCGGCGATGTTCATCCTCGTGCTCTACCCTTACGTCTACCTGCTCGCCCGATCGGCGTTCCTGCAGCAGTCATCGTGCACGCTGGAGGTCGCCCGGACGCTCGGCCGCGGCTCCTGGACCTGCTTCTTCAAGGTCGCGCTGCCAATGGCGCGTCCGGCGATCGCGGTGGGTGTGTCGCTTGCGCTGATGGAGACGCTCGCCGATTTCGGCACGGTCGCCCATTTCGGCGTCCAGACCTTCACCACCGGCATCTACCGCGCCTGGTTCTCCATGGGCGACCGGGTGGCCGCGGCCCAACTCGCGCTGAGCCTGGTGGGCGTCGTTCTGATCATCCTGCTGGCGGAACGTTGGCAGCGCGGAGGGCGCGCCTTCGACACCGGCCGCCGCTTCGATGCCTTGCCGGAGTATCGGCTCAAAGGGGCCCGCGCCTGGCTCGCCACGGCGGCGTGCGCGCTGCCGATCCTGCTCGGCTTCGTGCTACCCCTCATCATTCTGGGTCGGCTGAGCTGGCTCAACGCCCACGCCCTGTTCGGCGAGCGCTACATCCGGCTGATCATGAACTCGTTCACGCTGGCGGGTGCCGGCGCACTGGCGACCATCGCGATCGGCGTCGTGCTCGCCTATGCCGCCCGCTCCCGGCCCGGCGTCACCACCACGGCGGCCAACCGGCTGGTGTCCCTCGGCTACGCGCTGCCGGGCTCCATCATCGCCGTTGGCCTGCTGATCCCGCTGACCACGTTCGACAACGCGCTGGACGGCTGGATGCGATCGACTTTCGGGATTTCCACCGGCCTGCTGCTGACCGGAACGATCGCCGCGCTGGTGTTCGCCTATATGGTCCGCTTCATGGCGGTCGCGCTGAACACGCTGGAAGCAAGCCTCGGCAAGATAACGCCATCGATCGACGCTGCCGCGCGCACACTCGGTGCCGGCCCCGGACGCACGCTGGTCCGGGTGCACCTGCCGCTGATCTCCGGCGGTGTCCTGACGGCGGCGCTGATCGTGTTCGTCGATATCCTGAAGGAGCTGCCGGCGACCTTGATCATGCGGCCGTTCAACTTCGATACGCTCGCGATCCAGGCCTACCGGCTCGCCTCCGACGAACGTTTGGCGGAAGCCTCCACCCCCTCGATGGTGATCATGGCCGTGGGCCTGATTCCGGTCATTCTGCTTTCGCGCCAGATCACCAAGAGCCGTCCGGGCGCGGGCGGATCCTAACCCCGCCTCCGTCCTCCACGTTGACCCTCTTGCCTCCGCGCCCGTTTGGCCCTCAGATCCGAAGGGGTGGCGGAGGGAGAGACACGGCGATGACAGGTGCGGAAGCCCGCGGCCGAACCATCGACGTTCGCGACCTCGCGCACGGCCTGCTTCTGGTCGCGATCGCGGGATATCTGGACGCTGTTGGTTATCTCGCGCTGAGCGGGCTGTTCGTCTCGTTCATGAGCGGCAACACGACCCAGTTCGCCGCCACGCTGGCTTCCGACGCGCAGGCCGCGCTTGCAACGCTCGTCCTGATCGCCGCCTTCGTCGCCGGTGCGGGCTCAGGCGCGGCAATCGCGGAGCTGCTGCCCCGGTTCGGCGCCGCCGTGATCCTGGCGCTGGAGTGCGCGTTGATCGTGATGGCCCTCGTCGCCGCGGCGGAAGGGGTAACTGTCGTCCACCTGTCGCCGCTCGCCGTCGCCATGGGCCTGCAAAACAATTTGCGCCGCACCCTCGCCGGTACAAAGCTTGGCAGCACGTTCGTGAGCGGCGCGCTGGTGTCCCTCGGACAGGGCTTAGCGCGCCACCTGATCGGGCGGGCAGATCATGGAAGCTGGCTGCCGCACGCGGCAACGTGGGGTGCGCTCGTCATCGGGGCGATTGTCGGAGCGCTGATCTTTCTCGCCAGCGGGCTGGCCGCCACGCTGATCGCCCCGGCGGTTGCCACCGGCGTGCTGGCGGTGAGCCATGCCCGCGCAGCCGCACGGAAGGCCATTGCCTGAAAAAGCAGAAACCCACCGGCAAGAAGCAGCCGGCAGGTCCCACCCTGTCATTCGTCGGCGCTGACGCAGCCGACTTACTTGTAGCCGACGCGGTCGTAGATCGCCTGGGCCTCGGCCTGGTTCTCGCCCAGCTTCGACAGGTTCATGGTGTCTTCCTTGAAGCTGCCGAGATCGGCCACCGGGCCGGCTTCCTTCACATCGTCGACGACCGGGAACTCGTAGTTGCCGGCGGCGAAATATTGCTGAGCCTCGGGGCTCGCAAGATATTCCAGGAACGCGACGGCGTTTTCCGGATGCGGCGCATTGGCCACCATGCCGGCGCCGGAGATGTTGACGTGGGCGCCGGTGGTGTCCTGGTTCGGGAACACCCAGCCGATCTGGTCGGTCTCGCCGGTGAGGCCCGGCACGTTGTCGGCCACGCCGCGCACGAAATAATAGTGGTTGGCCAGCGCGATGTCGCACTCGCCCGACGCGATTGCCTTGAGCTGATCGGTATCGCCGCCCTGGGGATCGCGCGCCCGGTTGTCCCACACGCCCTGGGTCCAGGCTTCGGCCGCCTCCGAGCCTTCGTTCTCGATGATCGAGGCGAGCAGCGACAGCATGTAGACGTTCGAGCTCGATCGCGTGCAGATCATGCCCTTATATTTCGGATCGGCGAGATCGTCGTAGGTCTCCGGAACGTCGGTGACGTCATCCTTGTCGTAGAAGATGATGCGGGCGCGCTTGGCGTAGCCGGTCCAGAGCCCGTCGGGATGGCGGAAATGGTCCGGAATACGCTCGGCAATCAATTCCGACTGCACCGGCTGCAGCAGGCCCGCCTCTTCCGCACGCCACAAACGGCCAGCATCGGTGGCGATGAAGATATCGGCCGGGCTGTTGCGCCCCTCGCTCTTCATGCGCTCGATCAGAACGTCGGCATTGTCCTCGATCCGGTTGACCTGAATGCCGGTGGCTTCTTCGAAGCCCGCATAGAGCTTTTCGTCGTTGTCGTAGTGGCGCGAGGAATAGATGTTCACGACCCCTTGCGCGGAGGCAAGGCCAGGTACGCCGGCCAGCAGCGCGGCCAGAGCGACGGTTCGTAGGGACAAGGGACGCATCGTTTCCTCCACGTTGGCTTCCGCCTTGAGATCAATCGCCACCGCCTGCGATGACGGCAGCGCCCTCAAATCCCCAAGGGCTCCCTCGGTGTCAATAGAACATCCGAAGTTGTTAGTTAGAAGAACTCAAGAAAAACCGAATTATGCCCGCCTCATCGCAGGCTATCGCCGCGCGAGCGGCGCATCCAACACGCAGATGTGAAGACCATCGCGCTCTCCCCTCTCGGTTGCGGCTGCGCGACGACGCGAGGGAGAAAAGCAGAAGCCCTTTTGGGGCTTTAGATCATCGACCTATAGATCCGGGCTGACGTATGAGCCAATGACCTACGCCGCCACGATGCCAAGCCCGGCGACCTGGGCCGGCTCGACGGAAGGCGCTTCGTTGTGATGACAGGCCCAGCACCGGCTTCCCGGGCATTGGCAGCACTGCCCTTCGCCCGCCACATCGTGAGCCCGCGCATGTTCGGTGGCGTGGGACAAGCAATTGCCGCAGCGCGGGCGCTTGCCAAGCACACGATAGAGTTCGCCAGCCGTAATCGGCCCGGTCGGCCGGACCGCGCGCACACGCGCCACCGCTTCGCGAATATCGTGATGCGTTAGGACGTTGCACGAACACACGATCATGGGACTTCGACCGGATCTTTCCAACAGCGTTTCGAAACGCGCCCCCAATAGGCGTAAAAGACACAACCCAAAGCCCCGCCGTCAAGAAAAAATAATAGATTTAAATTTAGAAGAACTTCTATCTGAGCGCCATTGCGGTGCACTATATTGAATTAGATCGATTCCAAACAAGATTGATCGGACAACTGCCGAGCGCGGCTGCTTGCCGCCGGCACCAAATGCCGATCCACACAAGAAAATTGGGTGTTGCGGCCAATTTCATCAAGCCGAGCGCGCCCAATCGGTGCGAACGGCCGAGGGCGACCCCTGCGGCTTGCTGCCCGTTGCTTTTGCCCCGCCGACAACGGCATCCTCTTTCCGCACGGTCAGACGAACGCGGGGCCGATTGCCGCAGGCCACCGGAGGAGGGCACCATGGGCGCACGGTTCGATACGGCGCAGAAGACGTCGCGGCGTCGACGCCCGATCGCAAGCGCGGCGCTGCTGGCGCTTGTGGCTCTCGTCGCGTGGCTTGCTGTCGCCCCCTCCGGCCACAGCCAGACGCCGTCCGACCCTGCGCAAAGCACCGAAGGGGACGGCCGCGGTACGGCCGGCCAAGCGCTGCGCGAGCGCGCCGAAGATGCCCTTTCGGAACGCGGCGTCTCCGTGGGCGACGGCACGGTATCGGCCGATCGCGACGATATGCAGTTTCTGGCGGGACGCACCGTCACCGTGACCCAGGACGTCAGCGACGATCTGGTCGCGGCCGGACGCACGGTCACCATCCAGGGCGCGCGGGTCGGGACCGCCATCATTGCGGGCTATCAGATCCTGCTCGACGGCGGCGTGGCCTCCGACATGATCGCCGCTGCTTCGGAGCTGAACATCGACGGCCAGGTCGACGACGACCTTTTGGCAGCCGCCCGGCATCTCAAGATCGCCTCCAATGCCGTGGTTGCCGGCGACGTGCGCGCGGCGGCCGAAACGCTGGAGATCAACGGCCACGTCGGCGGCAGCCTGCGCGCCGCTGCCCGCCGGGTCATCCTCAACGGCGACATCATCGGCAAGGTCGATCTCGCGGCCCAGGAAATCGTGATCGGCGAGACGGCGCACATCCACGCCGACATCACCTATCGCAGCCCCGAGCCGCCCAAGATCGCCGAAGGTGCGACGCTCGACGGCGAACTTCTGCGCAAGGAGTTCGATCTGCCGAACCTGCGCAAGGCCGGCTTCGCGCTGATTGGGCTCGGGGTGGTGCTGGCGGTGTCTTGGCTCGGCTCGGTACTTGTGATGCTGATTGCGTTCCAGCTCGCCTTCCCCGCCTATGCCGTGAAGGCGGCGCGCCGCGCCGTGGAGCGACCCCTTGCCAGCCTTGGCCTCGGAATCGCTTTCGGGGCCATCGGCCTCATCCTGGCATTGATCGCCACCGTCTCCGTGCTCGGCCTACCGGCGGGGCTGGCGCTGTTCACCCTGCTTGCGCTGATCCAGCTTATCGCGCTCGGCACCACCGGCCTTGGCGCGGGCCTGTTGTTGCGCCGCGGTTTGCGCGGCTCCGGGCATCCGCGCGTGGCCAGCCAGATCGGGTGGCTGGTGGCCGGGTTATTCCTGCTCGTCGTGATCGCGCTCATCCCATATGTGGGCGGGCTGATCCTGATCCTGGCGCAAATTGCCGGCACCGGCGGCGCCGTGACGGAACTCTGGGCGCGGCTGCGCGCATCGAGCAGCCGGGGCCCTACATCGCTTCCTTGATGTCGGCACTCCGAAGATCAATGGCCGAGCTCTTTGTGGATCAAGGCAGCCAGAAGGCGCGGCAGCTCTGCCCTGTCGACGAGCCCCGCCAGTTCCTCTTCGCTGTCGGCCAGCCCCAGCTTTTGGGCGCTCGATAAAGATTTCTTGTCCACGAAGGGATAGAGTTCCGGCCAGGCGACCTGCATTTCCCGGCAGAAGATATCGGCGCCGACATCCCCGATGCCCTTGAACTGCTTCAGAAGCTTGCGCTCCTCCTGCGGGTCGCGGCCGGCGGCCTCGCGCAGTTTGCGCAGATCGCCGCCGTAGTCCTTGATCATCCGCTCCGACATATCCGCCAGACGGGTCGATGTGCTTTCGTCATAGCGGGCATAGCCGGCGTGGTTCAGGACCCGGACGCGCTCTTCCCACGTGGCGTCCGCCATCTTGCTCGCCGTGGTCCAGCCGTTCTCCGCCAACGCTTTCGCCGCCGCCATGGCCAGCCCCGCCGAAATCCGCGTACTCAAAAGCAAGGAGGCACACAGCCATCGAAACAGCGGCGACGGCGTATTCTTCGCGAGGTCGATGCCGAGCTCTTCGGCGTAGGTTCGGCTGTTGGCCAGCAGCGACGGCACGTCGGCCGTCTTTTCCGTATCGGTCTTGGCTTTGCTCATGTGGGCGCGCCTTCGGCAACGAACTCTGTCTCCACAGCAACGTATCCCGACCCGCAGAGGTTCACATTGCGATTGCGTTTCCAGGCCAAGTAGAAACCGGTTGGCCGTTCGGACACGCGTCGAAGCAGGAAGTGAGAGCCGCTCCGCGATTTCGAAAAAAGCGCAACAGCCTCTAAAGACAGGACCCGACCCGAAAGGCTTCGGGAAGCCAGTCGTCCAGATGCCGAAGCTTGTCCGGATTGCGGGTGATATAAACGGCCGTCACCCGCTCGCCCTCGATATCGACGGCAAGGGTTTGGCGATGCCCGTCGGACTCCACGGTCAACAGCCCGGGACCGCCGTTGAGCCGGAGGCGGACGGAGGCTTGCGGCGGTCCACGCCCGCGCTTGCGGGCGAGCCCGGCAAAGAAGCGGACGACGCGATCGGCACCGGCGATCACGTTGAGCGCCGCGCTGGCGCGGCCGCCACCGTCGGTGTGGAGCGTCACCTCCTCGGCGAGCAGGCGTTGAAGCGCGACCGTGTCGCCGCTGCGGGCTGCCGAAAAGAAAGCCTCGGCCACGCGGGTCGTGGTCGCTGAATCCGGCGCAAAGCGCGGCCGCACCGCCCGGACATTGGCGCGCGCCCGACTGGCGAGCTGGCGGCAGGCCGCCGGATTGCGGCCCAGAACTTTCGCGATTTCCTCGAAGTCGACCTCGAACACGTCGTGCAGGAGAAAGGCCGCCCGCTCCAGCGGAGACAGGCGCTCCAGCGCCAGCATCAGCGCGAACGAGACGTCCGAGGCAACCTCGTCGGCCGGAGCGGAGACATAGCCTGCCGCCTCCGCGATCGGCTCCGGCAGCCAGGGGCCGACATAGGTTTCCCGCTTGCGCCGGGCCGACTTCAGGCGGTCCAGCGACAGACGAGTGACAATCTGCGCCAGGAAGGCGCGCGGACTGTCGACCGTCTCACGCGGCGTACCGTGCCAGCGCAGATAGGCGTCCTGGACCACGTCTTCCGCCTCATGGACCGAGCCGAGCATCCGGTAGGCGATGGCGCCGAGGCGCTGGCGGTTTTGCTCGAACTCTTCGGTGGCCGCGTCGATCATCGCATGCAACTCAAGCCGAAGTCGGGTGTTGGGCGCGAAAGCCGACGGCCAACCGGTTCCAGACATTGATCGCGCCGATCAGGAGCGTGAGGTTCACCTGTTCCTCATCGCTGAAAGCGGCGCTCATCGCCTCGTAATCCTCGTCCGGAGCGCCGGTCTCCGCAAGCCACGTCAGCGCCTCCGTCCAGGCAAGGGCAGCCCGCTCGCGTTCGGTGTAGAGCGAGGATTCCCGCCAGGCCGACAGGAGATAGAGACGCGCCTCGCTCTCCCCGGCGGCGCGGGCGTCGCGCGTGTGCATCTCGATGCAAAAGGCGCACTGGTTGATCTGCGAGGCGCGGGTCTTCACCAGTTCGATCAGGCTCTTTTCCAGCCCGCAGGTCTGGACATAGGTCTCCAGAGTCCGCATGGCCTTGATGCCGTCCGGAGCCGCGGCGGCGAAATTCAGTCGGGTGTGCATCGCTCTCGTCCCGTGTCATGAAGAGGGGTGATGCCCTCAAGACGCGGCAGTCCCGGCCTGTGTGACATGGTCGGGGCAAAAATAACGGAAAGGGAGGAAGGCGACATGGCCGACGGTTCCATTCCGCCGGTCGCGATCGCCGTCGCGCCCAATGGCGGTCGGCGGACGACGGCAGACCATCCGGAGATTCCACTGACGCCGGCGGCCCTCGCCGCCACCGCCCGAGCCTGCCTGGACGCCGGGGCCGCAATGATTCATGTCCACGTCCGCGACCAAGCCGGCGAACACCTGCTCGATGCCGACGCCTATCGGGCCGCGATCTCCGCCATCCGCGCCGAGGTGGGCGACGCGCTGGTGCTCCAAATCACCACCGAAGCGCTCGGAAAATACCAGCCGGCCGACCAGATCGCGCTGGTGCGTGCGCTGAAGCCGGAGGCCGCGTCCCTCGCGCTGCGCGAGATCGCGCCGGGAGCAGACGACGTGCCCGCCTTCGCCGATCTTCTCGGCTTCATGCGAGAGGAGCGGATCGCACCTCAGATCATCCTTTATACGCCTGAAGAGGCCGAACGCCTGGCCGGGCTGATCCGTGAGGGCGAAATCCCGGCAACCGATCTTCCGATAATTTTCCCGCTGGGTCGCTACACCGCCGGCCAGCGCTCCGAACCTGCGGACCTTCTGCCCTTCCTCGCGCCAGGCCGGCCACGCTTCGACCACTGGATGGTGTGCGCCTTCGGCCCGCGCGAGGCCGCCTGCGTTGCCACCGGCGCCTTGTTGGGCGGCCACATCCGGGTCGGGTTTGAAAACAATCTCCAGCTCCCCGACGGCCGCACCGCGCCGGACAATGCCGCCCTCGTCGCCACGGCCGCCAATCTCGTCCGCGCCGCCGGCCTGACGACGGCAAGTGCCACGGACCTTCGGCGCGCCTGGCGGATCGACTGAACCGGGGCGTTCCCCGCTTTTTGCTCTTTTCCTCCGCCCGATCGACCCCACATGAAAACGTAGGTGAATAGCGATTGGAGCGTGGTTCGGGGGAGGGATGGACATGGCTTCGAGCGAACCGACAGCCGCAGCGCCACGGCCCTGGCGGCAATCGTTACGGCGCGGCCTTGTCGGAGCCGGGCGTCTTCTCGCCCTTGTCGTTTCCGCGGCCACGTTGATCGCCGCGCTCGTGGCACTTTCCGATGGCGTATCCGCCTGGTTTGCGATCGCCCCAGGTGCAGGCTTCCTGGCCGCACTCGGCCTTTCGTTCCTGCCGGGCCTTTCGGCCGTGCTGGCGGGCCTCGCCGCCGCCTCCGTTTGGGGCTGGCCGGCGGCCGGATCGCTTGCGCTCGCCCTCGCCGCCTTTTGCGCAGCGCTTTATGTGCGCGCCGCAACGCGCACGTTGCGCAGCGCGTAGGGCGATCCGCAAAGCAGAGATCGACTTCCCCGAATATCAGATCAGCGAAAGCGCCGCGTCTGCGGAAACGCCCGCTCGATATCCGACAGGATCGAGCCGATCGTAGCGGCTCCGGTCGCAAACTCGCCCGCGTTCGAGGCCTGCCGTTTCTTGAGCCGCTCGAACGCCGCGACGATCTGTCGAAGCTGATCGTCGCCAGAAGCCCCGACAGGGAGCGCCGCCAACACGCGGCGGGCCGCGAACACCGCCGCCAGCCCGACCTTATCGTCATAGCTCTCCCGCTCGATCCGATGCTGGCGATCCAGGATCGCCTCCACCGCCTCCACCACGGCTGTGCCGGTCAGGCCGCTCTGGCGGCTCCGTGTCAGCCGGGCAATGAAACGGGCGAGACGCGTCACGAGGGGCGCCGGCCGAACATTCCGAGCTTGAAGCTTTCGGCGATACGCTCCGCCCGGTCGATGAAGATCGCCGCGACCTCCGGCGACGCTACCTCCGCCGCCGTTTTCCGGAACAGACTTAGCCAGCGTGCGAAATGCGCGGGTTCGACGCCTTGAAGACGCGCATGCACCGGCATCGGACGGCCATGATAGCGCCCGCTCTTGAGCATGATCGACGACCAGAAATCGCACATCTTGCTCAGATGCGAGCCCCAATCGGCGATCTCGGCGGCGAAGATCGGCGCCAAAACCGCGTCGGCGCGGATCCGATCATAGAAGGTGACCACCAGCCGCTCGATCAGCGCCTCGTCGATCTCGGGATGAAGCGGCTGGCGCAGCAGATTGCGCTCGGCGCGTTCGGCATCGGACGGTTCGGATTTCATCCCGGACCCTTCTCGGATATTGGCGATCATTCGGCCTGAACGGGCGCCGGACAGAACGCCGCATGCAGGGCTTCGACCACGGTCAGAACCTCCGGCCGGGTGATGCGATAATATTGCGCCGTCCCCTCGCGCCGGGCTTCCACCAGCCCGTCGGCCCTCAGCCGCATGAGCTGCTGGGACATCGGCACCTGAGCAACGCCGAGCTCGCTGCGGAGCTCGGCCACCGACTTTTCCTCGCGCCCAAGCGCGCACAGCACCAACAGCCGCTGAGGGTGCGACAGGCTGCGCATCAGTTCGGCGGCGTCGCCGGCGGCTGGGATCATGTCCGATACATTCATGATATTGAATTTATATTCCTTGAATGTTATCTGCAAGTCATGAAGCGCACAGGAGCGATCGCCGGCCGCGATCCGAGGAGCCTGCACCGTTTCGCGCGCGCTTCAACGACAATTGCGAACAATCAACGACAGGTCGTGCCGGTGCAAGGAAAGTGAAGCATCGGCATCTCACCAATACAAAGACAGGGATGGAGGAACGGCCATGACAGAGGTCGTCATACTCGGAGCGGGTCTCGGCGGAGTTATCATGGCCTACGAGATCAAGGAGAAGCTTGGCAAGGCGAGCAAGGTCACCGTCGTCAACGCGGGCCACACCTATACGTTCGTTCCCTCGAACCCATGGGTGGCCGTTGGCTGGCGCACGCCGGAGGAAGTCTCCGTCGACCTGCGGCCGGTATTCCAGCGCCGGGATATCGAGCTTCGTCCGGAAGGCGCCAAGCGCGTGCACCCGTCCGAAAACCGGGTGGAGCTCAACGACGGGAGCGATCTCGCCTACGACTATCTGGTGATCGCCACCGGTCCGGACCTCGCCTTCGACGAAATCGAGGGGCTCGGCCCCCATGGCAACACCCAGTCGGTGTGCCAGCTCGACCACGCCAGCGACGCCAAGGCCGCCTTCGAGACGCTCGTGAAAAGTCCGGGACCTGTTGTCGTCGGCGCGGTCCAGGGCGCGTCCTGCTTCGGTCCGGCCTACGAGTTCGCCTTCGTGCTCGACACCGCCCTGCGCCAGGCCAAGGTGCGAGATCAGGTCCCGATGACCTTCGTCACGCCCGAACCCTATGTCGGCCATCTCGGCCTCGACGGCGTAGGCGACACCAAGGGTCTGCTCGAGAGCGCCATGCGCGAGCACCACATCAAGTGGATCACCAACGCCAAGGTGACGAAGGTCGAAGCCGGCACGATGCACGTCGAAGAGGTCGACGAGCAGGGCGCCACCAAGACGACCCACGAGCTGCCCTTCGCCTACTCCATGCTGTTGCCCGCCTTTCGCGGCGTTCCGGCGGTCAGCGGGATCGACGGCCTGACCAATCCGCGCGGCTTCGTGCTGATCGACAAATATCAGCGCAATCCGGCGTTCCCGAACGTGTTCGCCATCGGCGTGTGCGTGGCGATCCCGCCGGTAGGCAAGACGCCGCTGGCTGTCGGCGTTCCGAAAACCGGCTTCATGATCGAATCCATGGTGACGGCAACCGCCGCCAACATCGCAAGTCTGGTCAACGGCGAAGCTCCCCGTGCGGTGGCGACATGGAACGCGGTCTGCCTTGCCGATTTCGGCGACGATGGGATCGCCTTTGTGGCCCAGCCGCAAATCCCGCCGCGCAACGTCAACTGGTCGTCCCAAGGCCGCTGGGTCCACGCCGCCAAGATCGGCTTTGAGAAATACTTCCTGCACAAGGTTCGGCAGGGCAAGAGCGAGACCTTCTACGAGAATCTCGCCCTCGACATCCTGGGAGTGAAGAAGCTCAAGGACATCCACATCGAGTCTGCCGAGTGAGCCAAGCACCCCTCATTCCGCCATCTATTGGAGACTTTAAATGACTGTCGATCGTGCCGTCATGATGTTTGCGGGGATCATGATCCTCGTGTCGCTCGCGCTGGGCGTCTATGTCTCGCCCTACTGGTTCCTGCTGACCGCCTTCGTCGGGCTCAACCTGATGCAGGCGTCCGTCACCGGCTTCTGCCCGGCGGCAATCTTCTTCAAGAAGCTGGGCATCAAGACCGGCTGCGCGTTCCAGTAACCGGACCGACCGCGGATCCAGGTCGGGGTTCGCGGCTCTTTGTCCTTTCACGTCTTCGTCCGCTGGCCGGCGCCTTGCCGGCCGTTTCCCTCCAAGCCGATGACGGTCGTCCCGACGTCGGCCTGAGCTCCGAGTTCGTCATGGTCCGCGCCCCACTTCTCCTTCTCGGTCTCCTCGCCGTCGCGGCCGCCACACCGGCTGCCGCCGCCGACTTCCTCGTCGAGCCGGTCACGGTGCCGGAATACAAGGCCGTCTACGGCCAGGTCGAAAGCCGGACGATCACGCCGGCGCGCGCCCGGATCGGCGGGACCATCCAGGAGGTCCGCATCTCCGAAGGCGACATCGTCAAGAAGGACGAAGTCGTGGCGATCGTCGTCGACGAAAAGATCGCGCTGGAAATGGCGGCGGCGGACGCCCGCATCATGGCGCTCGATTCCCAGATGGAAAACGCCAAGACCGATCTGGACCGCGCCAAGCAACTCCTCGATCGCGGCGTCGCGGCCCAAAGCCGGTTCGACCAGGCCCAGACCGCCTACAACGTCGTGGTCCATCAGGTCGCCGCCGCCCAGGCCGAAAAGCAGGTGATCGAAGAGCGTGCCAACGAGGGCGACGTCCTGGCTCCCACCGACGGCCGCGTGCTGACCGTGCCGGTGACCGTGGGCGCCGTCGTGCTCGCCGGCGAGGAGATCGCGCGGATTGCCAGCGGCGGCTACTTCCTGCGCCTGTCGCTGCCGGAACGTCACGCCGCGGAGATCGAGGAAGGCCAGACCGTACAGATCGGCAAGCGCGGCCTGTCGGCCCGCGCGGCGGTCGAGGCGGGCGCGGCCACCACCGGGCGCGTTGCCAAGGTCTATCCGGAAATCAACGACGGCCGGGTCGTGGCCGACGTCGAGGTGGCCTCGCTGGGCGACTACTTCGTCAACGAGCGCACGCTGGTGCGCATGCCGGTCGGCAAGCGCACCGTGATCGCGGTTCCTCGCGAGGCGCTGAAGACCGTGCATGGCATCGACTATGTCCGCATCAAGACCGAGAGCGGCGAACAGGACGTCGCCGTCATCATCGGCGAGCCGGTCACCATCGAAGGCGAGGATCGGGTCGAGGTTCTGACCGGGCTGAACGCCGGCGACACGGTGATCCTGCCATGAAGCTCGGCATTGCAGGCGGCCTGACCAAGGCCTTCATCACCTCCCCGCTGACCCCGCTGTTCCTGCTCGCCTCGTTCGCGCTCGGCATCGTCGCGCTGATGACGCTGCCGCGCGAGGAGGAGCCGCAGATCTCCGTGCCGATGGTGGAAATCCACGTCCAGGCCAACGGCCTGAAGGCGGAAGATGCCGCCAAGCTCGTGACCGAGCCGCTTGAGACCATCATCAAGAGCATCGATGGCGTCGAGCATGTCTATTCGCGCACCCAGGACGACGGCGCCGTCGTGCTCGCCCGCTTTTTGGTGGGCACGAGCCAGGACGCGGCCATCCTGCGCGTGCACGAGAAGATCCGCGCCAACATGGACCAGATCCCGGTCGGGATCCCGGAGCCGCTGATCGTCGGCCATGGCATCGACGACGTTGCGATCGTCGTGGTCACGCTGTCGCCCAAGCCGGAAGCCGCCGGACGCTGGACCGAGAACGGCCTCACCCGGGTCGCCCGCGAACTGCAGATCGAGATGGCGAAGCTGGCGGATGTGGGGCTCACCTACATCGTCGGCGAGCAGCCGGAGGAGCTGCGCGTCGAGCCGGACCCGGAAAAGCTCTCGCTCTACGGCATCACCCTGCAGCAGCTTGCCCAGAAGATCTCCGGGGCCAACCAGTCGGTGCAGATCGGCTTGGTGCGCGAAAACCAGGAACAGCGCGCCCTGGTCGCCGGCCAGACGCTGCAGACCGGGCCGGAGATCGGCAATCTGTTCCTGACCGCCCGAGACGGCCGTCCGGTCTATGTCCGCGACGTGGCCGACGTGACGCTCGCCACCTCCTCCAACGAGGTGCACGTCAGCGACGTCCAGGTCGACGGCGGCGACCAGCTTGTCCGCGTTCCCGCCGTGTCCCTGGCCATCGCCAAACGGCCGGGAACCAACGCCGTCGTGATCTCCGAGCAGATCCTGCACCGGCTGGAACTGATGCGGGGCCAGATCCTGCCCGACGACATCGACGTCACCATCACCCGCAACTACGGAGAATCGGCCAACGAGAAGGCCAACGAGCTCCTGTTCCATCTCGCCCTCGCCACGATCTCGATCGTCGCCCTGATCGCGATCGCGATCGGCTGGCGGGAGGCGATGGTGACGCTGGTGGTGATCCCGACCACGATCCTGCTCACCCTCTTCGCCGCCAATATCATGGGCTACACCATCAACCGGGTGAGCCTGTTCGCGCTGATCTTTTCCATCGGCATCCTGGTCGACGACGCCATCGTGGTGATCGAGAACATCTCCCGCCATTGGGCGATGCGAGACGGGCGGCCGCGGGTTCAGGCAGCGATCGAAGCGGTGGCGGAAGTCGGCAACCCGACCATCGTCGCCACCCTCACCGTGATCGCGGCCCTGTTGCCGATGCTGTTCGTCTCCGGACTGATGGGGCCCTACATGGCGCCGATCCCCGCCAATGCCTCGGCGGCGATGGTGTTCTCCTTCTTCGTCGCCGTGGTGCTGACGCCCTGGCTGATGATGAAGTTCGGACCGAAGGTGCCCCACGGCCACGGCGGTGGGGTCGAAGGCGGCCACGGCACGGTCGGCGGGCTCGGCCGCGCCTATATCGCGGTCGCCCGGCCGATCATCAAACAGCGCTGGCGGGCCTGGACCTTCCTGCTTCTCGTCGGCGTGGCGACGCTCGCCTCCATGGGGCTCATCTACACCAAGGACGTGACCGTCAAGCTTTTGCCGTTCGACAACAAGACGGAGCTGCAGGTGGTGGTCGACCTGCCGGAAGGCTCGTCCGTGGAGGACACCAACCGGACGCTGCAACTCGTGACCGACCGGCTCGCCGACCTGCCGGAGGCTATGTCGTTCCAGACCTATGCCGGTACCTCCGCGCCGTTCAACTTCAACGGCCTGGTGCGGCAATACTATTTACGCACCCAGCCGCAGATGGGCGACGTCCAGGTCAACCTGGTTCCGAAGGAGGAGCGCGACCGCACCAGCCACGACGTGGCGCTCGACATCCGCGAGCGGCTGAAAGGGCTCGACGTACCCGCAGGCACCACCTTGAAGGTGGTGGAGCCGCCGCCCGGCCCGCCGGTGCTGGCGACCCTGCTCGCCGAGATCTACGGCCCCGATCCCGAAATCCGCCGCCAAGTCGCCACCAAGGTCCGCGAGGCGTTCGAAAGCGTGCCCTTCGTGGTCGACGTGGACGATTCCTTCGGCACGCCGGCCGAACGCGTCCGGATCGCGATCGACCAGGAGAACCTGGAATATTATCGGGTCGAGCAGGGCGACGTGTACAACACCGTCTCCTCGCTGTTCGGCGGCCAGACCGTGGGCTACTCCCACCGCGGCGGCGGGCGCCAGCCGATCCCGATCACGGTGGCGCTGCCGAAGAGCGAGAAGGTGGTGGACGAGCGCACGCTGGCAACGCCGGTGGCGGCAAATGCCCTGCCCGGCGACCGCTCGATCGTCGAGCTCGGCGACGTGGTGGAAGTTCAACGCGAGCCGGCCTCGTTCCCGATCTTCCGCCACAACGGCCGGCCGGCGGAAATGGTGCAGGCGGAGCTTGCCGGCGAATTCGAGGCCCCGATCTACGGCATGCTCGCCGTGCAGGACGCCATCGACGCCATGGACTGGGGCGATCTGCCGAAGCCGGTGATCAAGCTGCACGGCCAGCCGGAGGACGAAACCCATCCGACCCTTCTGTGGGATGGCGAATGGGAGGTTACCTGGGTGACCTTCCGCGACATGGGCGCGGCCTTCGGTGTGGCGATCCTGGGGATCTACATCCTTGTGGTCGCCCAGTTCGGCTCGTTCAAGCTGCCGCTGGTCATCCTGACGCCAATCCCGCTGACGCTGATCGGCATCATGATCGGCCACTGGATCTTCCATGCGCCGTTCACGGCCACGTCGATGATCGGCTTCATCGCGCTCGCCGGCATCATCGTGCGCAACTCCATCCTGCTGGCCGATTTCATCCGTCATGCCCGCGCGCCGGAGCGGCCGCTGCTCGACGTGCTGCTGGAGGCGGGCGCGATCCGCTTCAAGCCGATCCTGCTGACCGCCTTGGCGGCGATGATCGGCGCGGCGGTGATCCTGGCCGATCCGATCTTCCAGGGGCTCGCGATCTCACTCCTGTTCGGGCTGGCCTCGTCGACGCTGCTGACGGTGCTGGTGATCCCGGCGATCTACGTCGCGCTGCGCGGCGGCAAGGACCCGGCGACGACCCCGTCGGCCTGAGCCACACATGCGATCGACCCGGTGTGGGCCGGTCGCTAAGCGCGGACGGTGAGGCCGTGCGCCCCCAAAAACGAAACGGCCCGGACATCGGGGTGGCGATGTCCGGGCCGTCCGTCCTGGGACGTCGCCTTGGGGGGCTATGCGACGTCTTTCAGGAACCGGTCGACGACGGTGCGCAGCTCTTCGGTCTGGCCGGCCACACTGGTGGAGGCGGTCTCCACGCGGGCCGCCGCTTGCGAGGTCTGGCCTGCGACCTCGGTGACACCGGAGATCCGCTCGGCCGCGTCGCGGGTGCCGGAGGCGGCTTCCGCCACGTTGCGGGTGATGTCGCCAGTGGCCTGGCCCTGCTGGCCGACCGCGGCGGCGATCGCATTGGTGCAGCCGATCACGTCCTCCATGATGTCGCTGATTGCCTGGATCGCAGTGACCGCATCGTTGGTCGACGTCTGGATGGCGCCGACCTGGGCGGAGATCTCCTCGGTCGCCTTGGAGGTCTGGCTCGCCAGCGTCTTCACCTCGGCCGCCACGATCGCGAAGCCGCGCCCATGTTCGCCTGCGCGTGCCGCCTCGATGGTGGCGTTGAGGGCAAGCAGGTTGGTCTGGGCGGCGATGTCGGAAATCAGTTCCACCACTTCGCCGATCTTCTGGGCGGCCTCGGCCAGCCCAGAAATGGTCTCGTTGGTGGCGCGGGTGCCTTGCGAGGCGCGGGCGACCACCTCGTTGGTGTCGGCCACCTGTCGACCGATCTCGCCGATCGACGCGGCAAGCTCTTCGGAGGCGGAGGCCACGTTCTGGACGTTGTCGGACGCCTGCCGGGATGCCAATGCCGCGCCGGAGGCTCCGCCGGTGGCGTTTTCGGCGTAGCTCATCAGCGACGACGCGGTCGACAGCATCGTTTCCATGTTGACGCCGATCTGGCCGAGAAGGCCCTGGATCTGGACCCGGAAGTCGGCAATCAACCGGTCGGTGCGCTCCTGTCGGGCAATCTGCTCGCGCTGGGACCGCTCCTGGTCCGCCGCCAGACGCTGCCGCTCGATCGCATTGTCGCGGAACACCGCGACCGCCCGCGCCATGTCGCCGATTTCGTCGCGCCGTTCGGTGCCGATGAGCGCGAACGCCGTGTCTCCGGACGCAAGCTTGTTCATGGTGGCGAGCACGCCGGCGATCGGACGGCTCATCCAGCGGCGCATGGCGAAGTCGATCAGAAAGGCCACGATGATCGCGATCAGCAGGGCCTCACCGACATTCAGGAACGACCGGTTGCGCAGCGCAGCCCAGGCCGCGCTGTTGTCCCAGACGATCACGGCGCTGCCGATCACCTGCTTGTCCGCGCCAAAGTGCACCGGCGCGGCGGTGACATGAAACGCGCCGTCGACCCGGTTCGCGCCGTCGCTGTCGGCCAACGCTTCGCCCGCGACCGCCTTCGCGACGTCCGCCTTGCCGGCATTGCCGGCTGCCGCGATCAACGCGCCATCGGTGTCGATCGCCGCCACATAGACCGCGTGCATCGAAACGTCGGACAGAAGGACGTCGGCGGTCGCCGCGACGGCATCGGCCTTCTTGAAGCGGACGGCGCCGGAAAGCTGGCCCGCGAGCAGCGCGGTGAGCTGATCGTGCATGACCAGCAGATCAGCCTGTTTGCGGCCCGCTTCGTTGGAATAGTTGAGGACGGTCGTGCACATGAAGCCGAACGCAACGGCAGCGAAGACCACAAGCGCGACACGGGTCCTCAGCGACGTCTTTCGCGAGGTGCGCGCGATGCCCGCATCCTGCTTGATTTCACCGGACATCATGTCACTCCGTGCTTCGGTTTCTGGACGGGGTAAAACAGGTGGTCGCCGCGCTTACTGGAGATATTCGACGTTGACGCCGATGGTGAGCGCTCCGATCACCTCGCCATTGTCGACGACCGGCATGGAGACCTGGCTCTGATAGGTCTGGGAGGATTCGTCGAATTCGATGTCGGAGATGTGCAGGGAGCCGGCGCCCTTACCGAAGGTCTCCTGCCACTTGGCTTCGTCGCCCTGCCAATAGTCCGACGTCACGTCGCTCTGGGCCACGTTCAGGCCCTTGGCGTCCATGACGAAGATTTCGGTATAGAGGCCGGAGGACGAGTCCTTCTTTGCCAGGAGGAACGCGGACGCCGGCCGCGCGAGCATCGCATCGATCGTCGGCCGCTCGGCCGCGCCGACCTCTTCGCGCCAACGGCTGTCGGCCGCGTCGATCATGGCCTGATCGTATCCGCCGGTCTCGGCGTTCTGGGCTTTCACGGCGGCGATCACTTCCGGTGCGGAGGCAATGGAGGCCACTTCCGTGATCGCAAGCGCTTTGAGAGGAGCGTCGAACTCGTTCGCGAGCGCCAGCGAGACGAGGCCGGCGAGGATGCACAATCCGGACAGGAGCGAGCGGGTCATCAGAGGATTCCTTGGTCTGGAGGCTATTGGCGAATTTGCTTCTTTTCCTGGCTAACGGGGCGGGCTTGCACGAAGCTTGGCAAACAAAGACGGTCCGGCCTCTACCGAAGATCGAATTGGTCGCAGCCCTGGCGAGGGGCTCGCCGATTTCCCTTGGCTCGGAGATCGGTTAGACTTTGCCTCCCGTGCCCCGGCCGCTGCCGTGGGCACGGTCCGGCTCTTGATCGACAGAGGTTATCGCAATGCTCGGACGCGGCTTTCTGTTGGGTGCGGCGGTCGCCGCAGGCGGGTTGTTGCTGATCCCGGGCGTTGCGGCCGCGACCGCGCGGGCCGGACGCCCGCTGGCTCGCAGCTCCGTCAAGTACGGCACCGCGGCCTATCTCAGCCTCCAGAAGGCAGCGTCCGAAGCCTACGAGCACTTCGAGGATATGGCCGCGGAAGTGCGCGCCGAGATGCACTCCGCCGCGCAAGAGGCAACCGAGGCCGCATCGGATGCTGCGAGCGACGCCGAACCGGCCACCGAACAGACCGGGACCGTCTGAGACGATGAGCGCGGACGCCGCCCCGCCGGTTTCGCTTCGGCTGGCGCACCAGATGCCGGGGCGGGTTCGACTGCGGACGATCCAGCCGGCAGACGCCAACGAGATCGCCGCGCTGGTCGATCGCATCGCGGCCGTGCCCGGGCTCACGCGGGTGGTTGGCCGCCCGCAGACCGGCAGCATCATCGTGGAAGGGTCAGGCGCCGAAGGCGAGATCGCGCGCCTTCTTCAGGAGCACGGCGCGGCCCGGATCGTCACCAACCAGAGCCACTTTGCCCCGCCGATCGACCAGGCCCTGCAATTCGGCGTCGCCAAGCTGGACTACGAAATCGCGTCACACACCGCGAAATCGCTGCGCCTGCATTCGCTGCTGGCGCTGCTTCTCTTGGCCGCTGCCGCCGTGCAGCTCGCGCGCGGCCAGATCGCCGGCCCCGCCACGACGCTCTTGATGAGCGCGCTCTCGCTCCTGGAGCAGCCGCAGCGGTAGACCTAGAATAAATCCTTTTTCGCTCAAATTGAATCGATTCGGGCGGTAAGGACTTGCTGAACCACTTGAATTTGGAGCCATTTCTTGTCGCTCAGATGTTTCCATCTGAGCGGAAAAGACTTTAGCTCAAATGGAATGGAACCCGGTTGGGCGTCCGGAAACACGTCACGACAAAAGCTCAAATCTCCGCCGCCGTCTCCCACGGCAGGTCCAGATCGGACCGGCCGAAGTGGCCGTAGGTGGCGAGGTCGCGGTAGAAGCGCCCATCGCGCGCGGCGGGCAGACCCCAGAGCCCGAACCGCTCGGCGATCGCGCCGACCCGAAAATCGAACGCCGCGCCGACAATCCGGAGAATATCGGCGTCGGGTTTCGCGCCTGAGCCGAACGTATCCACCTCAACACTGATCGGCCCGCTGTCGCCGGCGACATAGGAGAGCTGCACCTCGCATTCGCGGGCGAGACCCGCCTCCACCACGCTCAGGGCCGCATGACGGGCGGCATAGGCCGCGATCCGATCGACGCGCGCCGGGTCCTTGCCGCTCAAGGCCGAACTGCCGTGGCGGGAGAACGAGCCGTAGCAATCGTCGGCCGTCTTGCGTCCGGTCAGTCCGGCATGAGTGCGCGGTCCGCCGCGCTCGGACCGCCGGGTCACCACGATCCGCGTCTCCGGGCCCGGCGCCGCCTCTGCCGCACCGAGGGCGGGCGCGACCACATCGGACACGAACACCTCCCGGACCGCCGCTTCGCTCAGATCGTCGGTATCGGCGGAAAAGGTGAGCGCGATCACGTCGAAGGCGACCGGCCGACGCTCCTCGAACCGCACCGCGACCTGAACCTGGGCGTCCGGCGACAGTCCGGCGAGACTCCCGTCCCGCCGCAGGCCGTCGAGACAGGCGGTCAGGCGGTGGGCCGACCAGATCGGCAACGCGATCCGCTCCGGGGTATGATCGCAGGCATGGCCGAAGACGGTCGTCATGTGGCCGGCCGGACGGTCCGGATCGGATGAAGGGCCAGCCATCTCCCCGTTGAGCACGCTGTCGAGCATCACAGTCATGCGTGTCGGCGCATCGGAGTTGTGATAGCCGGCCAAGTCGATGACCCGGCGCGCGGTCGCGGCCGGATCGAATGCCAGCTCGCGACGATGGCGCAGAGACAGGAAGATCACGCCCGAGGCGGCGGCGCACTCGGCGTTGATCGCGCCCTGGGGATCGGACGCCAAACAGGCGTCGACCACCGCGTCGCTGATCTGGTCGCAAAGCTTGTCGGGATGCCCCACGGTGACCGATTCCGACGTCAGAACGAAGTTCCGCATCAGTCCACCTCCTTGCCCTCGATCTGAAATGCAATCCCACGCCTGGCGAGCACGCTCGCAAACGGCACCAGCGCGGCCCCCGTCGCCACCGCCGTGTCGAATCCGGAAAGCGGCGCGATACCGAGAAGCCGCCGCAGCGGGCCAATCAAGAACGGTGCCACCGCCAGCGCGGAGGAGCCCAGGATCGCCAGATCCAGCGTCTTGTTCTCCAGTAGTTTTTCCGGATGGAGCTGACGCGGATCGCGGCGCTGACACACCAGCGTGTAGAGAAGCTGAGCGAGCGACAAGGTCAGGAACGTCATGCCGCGGGTCTGCGGTCCGGGGCCGTAGCGGACGAGCCCGGTGAAATGGGAGGCGAGCGCGGACGCCGCGATCACTGCGCTGTCGCGCCCCATCCGCTGCAGGTCCGATCCGGGAATGATGCTTTCGCCCGGCGCGCGCGGCGCCTGCTCCATCACGTCAGGATCGGGGTCGGCCAGCGCCAGGCCGAGGCCGGGAAACACATCGGTCGTGAGATTGATCCAGAGCAGCTCCATCGGCGTCTCGATCTCGCCCGGACCATGCAGCGCCTCCACGATGGAAACCGCAATCTCCGACATGTTGGTGGTGATCAGGAACTCCAACGAGCGGCGGATATTGCGGTAGATCGCACGCCCCTGAGCGATCGCTTCGATCAAGGTGCCGAGCTCGTCGTCGCGGATCACCACGTTGGCGACATCGCGCGCGAGATCGGTGCCGCTCTCGCCCATGGCAATGCCGATATTGGCCGCATTCAGCGCCGGGCCGTCGTTGACGCCGTCGCCGGTCATCGCGACCACCCGGCCGCTCGCCTGCAGGGCCTTCACGATCGCAAGCTTCTCGTGGCTGGAGACCCGCGCGAACACATGGGTCTCACCGGCAAGCCCTGCGAGGAGCTCCTGAGACATCTCCGTCAGGTTGGCGGAATCGATGACCTTCAGGGGCGCGCCGTTCGACAGGTTGAGCGCACGCGCCGTGGCCGCGGCGGTGGCCGCCTGATCGCCGGTGATCAGCACGGTCTCGATGCCCGCAGCATGCAGCGACTTGATGAAGTCGGCCGCCCCCGGCCGGATCGGATCCACCATCGCCACCAGACCGAGGAAGGTCAGCCCATCCGGAGCGTCACCGCCGTCGTGATCGTCGCGACGCGCGAAACCGAGCACCCGCGCCGGCCGCGACGCCAGACGATCGTTGGCCGCAAGGAGCGCGGCCCGGTCGTCCTCCGTCAGCGGGCGCACGACTCCCCCATCGAGCACCTGGGTCGAGCGCGCAAGCAGCGCCTCCGGCGCACCCTTCACCGCCGTCAATGGCGCCTCGCCGCCGTGGCGGGTGGTCATCCAGGGTCGACCGATGCCGCGCTCCACGGTTTCCCGGCGCGGCCGCTCCGCGCGGATCCCCGCAACGTCGATGCCGAGGCCTTCGGCGAAGGCCAGCAGCGCATGCTCGGTCGGCGAGGCGATCACGCCACGCCCATCGTCGACTCCAGCGTCGTTGTTCAACGCCGCGACCTCGGCCAGCGCCTGAAGCGCGCCGCAATCGTCGCACGCGACATCGGTCAACCCAGCGACCGCCTCGACCACCTCCATCCGGTTCTGGGTGAGCGTGCCGGTCTTGTCCAGGCAGATGGTCTGCAGCGCGCCCATGCTCTCCACCACCGCGAGATCGCGGATCAGGATGCCGCGTTCCTCCATCCGCTTAAGGCCGGAGGAGAGCGTGCTGGTCGCCACCACCGGCAAACCTTCCGGCACCGCCGCAACCGCGAGCGCCAGCGCGTCCTTCAGGATCGTGCCCAGCGGATAGCCGCGCAGCAGACCGACGCCCGCGAACACCCCGCAGGCGACCAGGCTTGCCGTCGCCAGCCGACTGCCGAGACGTTCCAGCTCCGCCTCGACCGGCGCCTGGGGCCGGCTCGGAGTTGCCGACAAAAGCTGGATGCGGGCGGCTTCCGTCGCCGCGCCGGTCGCCACCACGAGCGCCGACGCGTCGCCTTCCGACACGATGGTTCCGGCAAACAGCATGGTCGGCCGGGACCCGATCGGCGCAGCCGCATCCACACGCAGGTCGGCATGCTTTTCCACCGGCAGGCTTTCGCCGGTGAGCGCGGACTCGTCGACAGATAAAGCGCGGGCCGACAGCAGACGGCAATCGGCCGGCACCTGGTGTCCCGGCGCCAGCATCAGCAGATCGCCGGGAACGAGCTCTCCCGCCGCAATCAGCCGCTCCACACCGTCGCGCATGACCCGCGCGCTGGTGCGCGAGGTGTCCATCAGATCATGGATCCGCCGCTCCGCCTGCCCTTCCGTCACGAAGCCCAGCACGCCGTTGCCCACCACCACGGCGAGCGTGGCGATCGCATCGGCGACGTTGCGGCTGCCGAGCGAAACGACCGAGGAGCCCAGAAGCATCATCACCGGCAGGCCACGGAACTGCCGCAACAGGATCGAGAGCGAGGACGGACGTTCCTCCCGCGGCATGACGTTGGCGCCATGCGCCCGGAGGCGTCGCAAGGCTTCGTCGGACGACAGGCCATGTTCGACGTCGCTGGCGAGCTCCGCCACGATTTCGGCGATATCGCGGGCATGCCAGGCCGGAGCCGGGCGATCTCCCCGCTCGGTCCGCGCCGTGTTCGACGCCCCGGCCGATGCGCACGCCGGAGCGGAGGCGACCCGCTCGGCCGCCGTCGCGGGATCGGCGGAAAGGGCCCGTCGAACGCCCTCCACGATCTCGTCGAGGGCGTGGGCGGGATCGAAATGAACGACGAGGCTGCCGGTTACCGGACGCAGCACGGCGGACAGAATGCCCGGATGATGATCCGGCGCGGCGCTGGCGCGCGCTACCAAATCGGCGCGGCCGCGCAGGTCGTCGCTTTTCAGCCTGACGCGGCCGGGTGCGGCGGCATGGGCAATCGAGAGAATCGGGCCGGTCATATGCGCCGCTTTGCCTGTCGAAACCAATCCCCCATCGGCTTGCACCTTCGCAGGGGGAGATCAATTACCAACACGGAGTCGATTTGCGAATATCACTACCAAAATGGAGCGAATTTCGATGCGACCGCAGCGCGCATTGTGCGAACATCGCGCCTTCGGTCGGCAGCGGAAATTACGCCTGCGCCAAGACCGCTTTTGATTTTGAGACCCGGCCAAGTCCAACTATAACGCGCGCTCGTTGCGACACGAGCGGCAACCGGGGACTGCCGACAACACGATTGGACAACCAACGCGCCGACAGCGGGCCGCCCTTTTTGCGGGATGCAGCGGGCTTGTTCCGCGTCGACCGGCCCCAACCGCCTTCGAAGGCCCGAGATGTTGAGACGACTTGCACGCATTGCCGCTCTCTTTGCCGGCCTGACGGCTACTGGCGCGGCGCTGGCCGCACCGATCGACACACCGCTCACGCTGCGTTGGAAGGACGTAAACGGGACGGTCGTCGCCGAAAAGACCCTCGGCGTGGACGAGGTCGAGGCGCTGCCGCAGACCACGATCGAGACCGCCACCCCTTGGACCCACGACATGCGGACCTTCGTCGGACCGAGTATCGCGGTCCTCGCCAAACTCGCTCCGCATCCCGTCGCCGAGGCCACCTTCGTCGCCCTCAACGATTATACCGCGACGCTCGAACCCGCCGATTGGACCGAGCGCGGAGCCATTCTCGCAGTTCGCCACAACGGCGAATTGATGCCGGTGCGCGACAAGGGCCCGTACTGGGTCGTCTATCCGCTGAGCTCACATCCCGAGCTCGATACGCAATTCTATCATGGGCGTATGGTTTGGCAGGTCAAAGCCGTTGACTTCCTCGTCGAGTAGCAAGGTTCCGGCCTGGTCGCGCACGCTCACCATCGTGCTGGTGGTGACGACGCTCGGCATGTTTGCCAGCACCGCCCTGCTTTATTGGCAACAAGAGCGCAGCCGCCAGGCGCTTGCCGTGTCGATCCGAACGTCCGGCTGGGTCGCCTATCAGGCACAATTGGAGCTGGTGAAATCCCTCGCCGCGCTTCGAATTGCCACGCTCGATCCTTCGGCGTCGGAAGTCGACAACGTGCACCTGCGGCTCGCCATCCTCCGCTCGCGGCTGCCGCTGCTTTACGACTCGGAGGAGGGCCGGCTGCTGCCGGACATCGAAAACTATGCGTCGCTGTTCAAGCGCTATGAAAACCTGATCGACGATTTTCTCGACGGGCAGCACACGCAGAACACCTTCGAGATGCGGGGAGAGATGGAGCGGCTCGCAAACGAGCTGGACGATCTGCTGCCCCCGCTGCAAACGGTTCTGCAATCGGCGATCGCCTATAACGACGAGATCTACCGACGCGAGCAGGAGCTGGCGAACAATTCGGCGATCGTGCCGCTGTCCTTGCTGTTCCTGTCCGGCGGACTGCTGATCGTGTTCCTGTTCGTTCAGACGGTGCGGGACCGCAATCGGCTGTTGGCCGTGCAGGAAGCCGAAGCCGAAGCGGAGGTCGTGCGCACCAACCTCCGGGCACTGATCGAAGCGATACCGGCCGTGGTGATCGTTTACGATACCGCCAACCGGCAAATCTCCTTCATCAACGGCTTTGCGCTCGCACTCATTAACCCGTCTCCGGATCATCCCGACTGGCAGCGCTTCATGGAAGCCGCCCAGACCGTCCTCTCGACCTGCAGCCAATCCAGCGGCTGGGGCTCGTTTACCTTCCAACGCGAAGACGGCTCGATCATCGCCTTGCGGGGGAGCTGCCGCAGCGTGATGTGGGAGCGCCGGCCGCAATGTCTGTTCGCCCTGGGCGATACGACCCAGATCCAGGACGCCGAATACCAGATCATGCAGGCGGCGAAGCTCTCCACCCTGGGTGAAATGGCGTCGGCCATCGCCCATGAAATCAACCAGCCGCTGGCCGTGATCCGGATGGCGGCGGCCAACGCCCGGCGCCATCTCGCCAACGGGGAGATCGAGCCCGTCTCGGCCAAGCTCGCGCGCATCGACGAACAGGTCGAACGCGCCAAGCGGATCACGGACCAGGTGCGCCGCTACGGCAGGAAGCCCTCCCTGCGCTCGTCGCGCTTTCCGCTTTCCCGCGCCATCGATCTCGCGATCGGATTCGTGGCCGAACAATATCGCATGGCCTCGATCCGCCTGAATCTGGATCTCGACTTTTCGCCCGATGCCGAAGTCGAAGGCGAACAGACGCTGTTCGAACAGGTGATCGTCAACCTGCTCCTGAATGCGCGCGATGCCTTCGAGATGTCCGATATTCCCGAGGCCGCACGCGCGGTTAGCATTAGCGGAACGTCGAGCGAATCGGACATTCGCCTGATCGTGGAGGACACGGCCGGCGGCATTCCGACCGAAATCCTGAGCGACATTTTCGAGCCGTTCACGACGACCAAGCCGGACGACAAGGGGACGGGCCTGGGCCTGTCCCTGTCGCGAAGCATCGTTCGCAAGATGAGCGGCGAGATCGTCGCCACCAACGTGCCCGGCGGGGCGTGCTTCACGATCTCGCTGCCGGCGCCACGACCCTTGGAACTCGATCGAAGCGCGGCATGACCACCGATCGCTCCATCCTTCTATGCGACGATGAAGTCGAGATCGCCGAAGAACTGGCCGAGCTGTTCGAGAGCTTCGGGTGGCGCGTTCGCCTGTGCCATAGCGCTGCGGCGGCAAAGCGGATCTTGCTTGAGGCAATGCAACCCCATTGCCTGATCACGGATCTGCGCCTCGACGATGCCGACGGCACCTCCCTCGTCGCATTTGCCCGCGGCTTGCCCGAAAATCTTCGACCCAAGCTTCACGCAATCATGACCGGCTATGTGGTCGACGACACCACGGCCGAAGATCTCGGCGTCGACGCGCTCTATCTGAAGCCCGTGGATCCGTTCGTCTTGATCGACGACATCGAGAAACGGCTTGCCAAACGCGGCGAACCGGGCAGCTCCTGATATCGGTCACGCCGTGTGATTTCGGGATTTTTGGATCCGGAACCGCCGTGATCCAGAAAGACGTGATCTCGGCACATGATCGAGCGCAACCCGAAACGCCGGGACATCCTCATCCTCGACGACGACGCAGATCTCGATGTCGAGCTCATCCAGATGCTGCGCGCAAACGGGCTCCTGGCCAACGCCGAGACCGATGCGACCCAGATCCGTCCTGATGACTTCGACAATGTGGACGTCCTGGTCCTCGACCTGAAACTCCCGAATGTCGACGGCACGGATATCCTGGCTCTGCTTCCGGATTGCTCCCGGCCACCGGCGTTGATCCTGACAACGGGCCAGGGAGAAGGCATGCTGCGCGCGGCCAGTATGGCGGCGGAGCGGGCCGGACTGACGGTCCTCGGCGCCCTGCCGAAACCGTTTGACCCCGATGCCCTGCTTGCCCTTCTAAACGCCGAAAATCGCGCGCCATTGGCTCGCCCCGAGAATGCGCTGTCCGACGACGATATTCGCGCCGCGCTCGTCACCGCCCTTGATCGCCGCAGCCTTCCCGTCGCCTTTCAACCGCTGGTCGACGCCGCCGCCCTTCGCTTCGAAGGGGCCGAGGCGCTGCTGGCCGGACATCTCGATCCCTTCGGTCCGATCGGTCCGGATCGGATCGTCGCAGTCGCCGCCGGCGATGTCGCGCTCCTGGTCCGGCTCACCCACGATGTCTTGCGTCAAGCCGCCAGCGCCTGTGCAGCCTGGACCGCCGCCGGGTTTTCCGGCGACGTCAGCGTCAACCTGCCTTTGGACGTCCTGCTGCAACCGGCCGAAGTCGACCGGTTTGCGGCCATCGTGGACGCCGCCGGCATCGCGCGCGGACGCGTGATCTTCGAATTGACGGAGGACGCGCTCTACGACACTTCCGCCGCCGCTTTGGGCGCCTTGATCAAGTTGCGGTTGGCCGGCTTCGCATTGGCGCTCGACGACGTCGGGCAGCGCCAGAGCGGCCTTCTTCAGCTCGCAAATCTACCCGTGACGGAAATGAAGATCGATCTGGAGCTGGTTCGCGCCGCGCGAACCTGGGAGAAGGCACGCAACATCTTCTCTTCGCTCGGCGACCTGGGACACCGGCTCGGCCTCACCATCGTTGCCGAAGGCGTCGAGACAAAGGAAGATCTTGCCCTCGCCCGGCGAAATAAGGTCCACTATGTTCAAGGATACCTGATTTCACGCAAGAAGCCTCTTCGGGAGTTGATTGCGATGTTGCCTGTGTTGGCGTCGAACTTGACCGACGGCTCGAAGAGCCAACGCGAGACGGGGCGAGAGGCGTAGAATGCCGGAGGACGAGGCTCCGATTCGCGTATTGTTGGTGGATGACGATCTGCCGGTGCTGGAAGAGCTCGGCGAAGGGCTGGAGGCGCTCGGCCACCCGGCACGTCAGGCCACGACCGCCAATCAGGCGCTGGAGCTGGTGGACCGCCACCCGGAGCTGCAGGTCGTCGTAACCGACATTCAAATGCCCCAGATCGACGGCATCGAGCTGTTGCAGAAATTCGCCTATCGCCGGAAACGACGCCCGCTGACGGCCATCGTGATCACCGGCAACGCCTCGCTCGACCGCGCCGTCGCCGCCTTGCGGCTCCACGCCGTCGACTTCCTGCAAAAGCCGGTCATGCCGGAAGAAGTCGCCCATGCGATCGATCGGGCGCTGACGCTGGCGCAAGAGCTACAGACCCAGCAAGCCATCGCCGCGCCGATCACCGCCACGCCGGACTATCTGCGCGCCCTGATTGCGGCCCGCTCCGACCGCGATTCGATCTTCGATCCGAATCTGTTTTCCGATCCCGCCTGGGACATGCTCCTGGACCTGGCGCTGGCGGAGGCGTGCGGACGTCCGATTTCCGTCACGAGCCTTTGCCTGGCCTCGCGGGCTCCCACGACGACGGCGCTGCGCCGCATCGACGATCTCCAGGATTCCGGTCTCATCGAGCGCATTCCCGACCAGGCGGACCGCCGGCGCATTACGGTGCGACTGACGGACAGCGGCCGCGAACGCATGGAAGAATATACCAAGCGGCAGATGAAACGGATGGCGGGCCAATAGAGCGTTTCCAGACCAAGTGGAAACCGGCTGGCTGTCCGGAAACGCGTCGAAATTATACGCTCGACCCGCTCCGCGAGCTTGAGAAAAGCGGAAGCGGAGGCAGCTTTACCCCTTCACCAGGGAGAGACCCGGCACCTTGGTCATCAGCTTGCGATTCTCGATGACATGATCGAGATTTTGCCGGGCCAGCCGGGCATGTTCGCGAGCCAGCGCTTCCGCACGCCCGCCTTCGCGCATTTCGATGGCGTTGAGGATCGCCCGGTGCTGCGCCTGGCCGATCACCAGCGAGGCGCGAAACTGCGGGATTTCCGCTTGCACTTCCAGAAAGGCGCTCGGCCCTGAGAAAGGCAGGCTCGTGACCCGCTCCAGCTCGCGGCGGACCATTTCGCTTCCCGCAAGCCCTTTCAGCGTCTCATGAAATTCCTGATTGCGAGCAATATAGGCGGGAAAATTCAGATCCTCGGCCGGCACGCCGACGATCTCGTCAAGCTCGTCCATCAGCGTATGCAGGGTGGCGAGACGGGCCGGCGCGACGCCGCGCTCCGCTGCCAGACGCGCCGCAGTCCCCTCCAGCACGCCCCTGAGCTCGATCGCGTCGACGATATCGGCCGCAGTGAAGATCCGCACCGCGTAGCCACCGGAGGGAATCGCCTCCAAAATCCCTTCCTGCTCCAATCGGGCAAGCGCTGCGCGCACCGGTGTCCGCGACAGCCCCAGCCGCTCCGACACCGTGATTTCCGACAGCCGTTCGCCGGGCATCACCTCGCCGGAAAACACCAGTTCGCGAATCCCCATGATCGCCTTGACCGACTGGGTGGCCGCGCGTTCGGTCTGGGGGGGCTTAGAGGCCATGTTACTCCTCGGTTCCAATCGACGATCGCCGGTTTCCGCCGGTCCGTTTCGCCGCGCGTGCACGCTGGCCAAGCGGGTGCGACGCCACCGCACAGTTTGCCTTTTTCACCTCGCGCTGCACACATTGCGCGCAGGATGCCGGCCCCACCTTCGCGACTGACCGGCCGGATCGCCAATGTCATATTGGCTAGAATCCTGGAAAATCGGCCTCGCTTTCCCGTCAAACCGCGACCCTGCGCAGAGCCGCAAAGTCGAACGCAGATCGGGCGCAGACTAGCGAATGTATCCGGCTTGTGTACAGGTTGACCTTCCTCAGAGCAAGGCCGATAACCTCCGCGACGCTGCGGCCCCGCAAGCCGCCGGTGCTATGCGCCTGCACAAGGTGACCATGCACCTTCTTGAATGCGAACCGATGGGAAGGATACGCGATGTCCACAAAAATTCCGTTCCGCGCCGACCAGGTCGGTAGCCTGCTCCGCCCCCAGAAGCTCAAGGACGCCCGCGCGGCGCATGAGGCCGGAGATCTCGATGCCGCCGGCTTGAAGGCGGTCGAGGACGCCTGCATCCGCGATGCCGTCGCGCATCAGGAGCGCGCCGGCCTGAAGGCGGTCACGGACGGCGAGTTCCGTCGGTCCTGGTGGCATTTCGACTTTCTCGCCGGTCTTGAGGGCGTCGAGCTCGTCAAAGGCGAGAAGTCGATCCAGTTCACCGGCGTGAAGACGCGCTCGGAAAGCCCCGCCATCACTGGCAAGGTCGATTTTGGCGACCACTATATGCTTGACCACTTTCGCTTTCTGAAAGAGGTGGCGACGGTCACCCCGAAGATGACCATCCCGTCGCCGTCGGTGCTGCATTTCCGCGGCGGCCGCAAGGCGATTTCCAAGGACGTCTATCCCGATCTCGATGCCTTCTTCGCCGATACGGCGGAGGCTTACGCCAAGGCAGTCAAGGGCTTCTACGACGCCGGCTGCCGCTATCTGCAGTTCGACGACACCGTCTGGGCCTATCTGTGCTCGGAAAAGGAAATGCAGGCGGCGCGCGAGCGTGGCGACAATCCGGACGGCCTGCAGGAAGTCTACGCCGACATGATCAACCATGCGCTGAAGGCCAAGCCCGCGGACATGACGATCACGACCCATGTCTGCCGCGGCAACTTCCGCTCGAGCTGGATCTCCGAGGGCGGCTACGAGCCCGTCGCCGAAACGCTGCTGTCGAAGATCAACTATGACGGCTACTTCCTGGAGTACGATTCCGACCGTGCCGGCGGCTTCGAGCCGCTGCGCTTCCTGCCGAAGGGCGACAAGCGCGTGGTGCTCGGCCTGATCACCTCCAAGTCGGGCGACCTGGAAAGCCGCGGCGACGTTCTGGCGCGGATCGAGGAAGCGCAGAAATACGCGCCGCTCGACCAGTTCTGCCTGTCGCCCCAGTGCGGTTTTGCCTCCACCGAGGAAGGCAACATCCTCACCGAGGAACAGCAGTGGAAGAAGCTGGAGTTCATCGTCGATATCGCCAAGGAAGTCTGGGGCGAGATCTGATTGGCATCCGCCACAGCACTCACGAGACGCCGGCCTTCGGGCCGGCGTTTTCGTTCGCAGCCCCCGACCGGACGTGCCTTATCCGCTGTCCTTGTCGATCGCGTTGTCGACGACCTTGAGAAACACGATCACGATCACGCCGATCACGGTCGCCACCCCCGCAATCTGCAGGTAGCCGAGCCCGCTTGCCGTTCCAAGCGCGCCGGCCAGCCAAAGGCCGGCCCCGGTCGTCAGGCCATGCACCTGCCGCCCGGAGCGAATGATCGTACCGGCCGCTAGGAAGGCGACGCCGGTGGTCACGGCGACCAGAACCCGGGTCGGATCGAGCCGGATTCGATCGGGATTGGAAAGCGCCCCTTCCAGAAACTCGATCATCAAGACGGCGAACACGGCCGACGCCAGCGCCACCAGCATATGAGTCCTGAGCCCCGCAGCGTGTTGCCCGCGCTCGCGCTCGAAACCGATCACTCCGCCGAGGATCGCGGCAAGCGCCAGGCGAACCGAGACTTCCCACAGCGGGATCGCCGTCGGCTCAACGAAGGAAAAGACGCCGTCGTCCATCTACCCCTCCAGTCCGCTTCGCCGCGCAGGCTTGCGTTTCGCTTATCCGGCACGACGCCCAACGGAATATGACGCGCGCGCCTCGTTCCGTTGGCAAACGTCGACCTTCCAACACCCGTTCCCGTGACCGGCGGCTTCCGCTTCGCAAAGGGAACCGACCGGGCCGCCCCGACGTTGGGTGAGCGAACCACATCTTTGCCGCATTCGGTCGAGCCTCGCGCCCGGCCCCGATCGGCGATCCGCGCGACCACTTGAGGAGATGACACGATGGGCCCGGAATTTGGCGGCATTCTCGGACTGATCATTCTCGTTCTGGACATCTACGCGATCATCAAGATCGTCGGGTCCGGCGCGTCCACCGGCGCCAAGATTCTGTGGATCATCATCATCCTGGTTCTGCCGCTGATCGGCCTGATCCTGTGGCTGCTTCTCGGCCCGTCCAAGCCCGCCCTCAGCCGCTGACGTCCCATTTGAGGTTCATCACCGAAAGCCGTTCCGCCTGATCTGATCGCGGACCGCCTCGAACTCATCATTTTGACACCCCCTCCGCCGGCCGGCTTCGGACTTCAAAGCCGGCGCAGAGGACAAGATGCTCGATCAGCCCGTCGTCGCCCTAGCCGCCTTTCTCGCGTCGGCCGCCGTGATCATGGCGGCCGGCGTCCGCATGTCCGGCGTCGCCGACCGGATCGCCGACCGCACCGGCCTCGGCGAAGCGATGATCGGTGGCGTGCTCCTGGGCGCCAGCACCTCGCTGTCGGGAACGGTCACCTCCGTCACCGCCGCCTGGCAAGGACACGCAGATCTCGCGGTCTCCAACGCGATCGGCGGGATTGCGGCCCAGACCGTCTTTCTCGCGCTCGCCGATCTGATCTATCGACGCAGCAATCTGGAGCACGCCGCCGCCTCGGAGACCAACCTGATCCAGGGCACGCTCCTGATCGTGCTTTTGTCGATCCCGGCACTCGCCATGGTCACGCCGGGCTTTTCCCTGTTCGCGATCCATCCGGTCACGCCGCTCCTGATCGCGATCTACGTCTACGGGCTGCGCCTCTCCCACGCCGCCGTCGAACACCCAATGTGGGTGCCGCGCAGAACGCGCGAGACGCGCGACGACGTGCCCGACGAAGAGGACGAAGACGCCGCCAGCACCAAGAGGCTGTTCGTCGAATTCGCCGGCCTGCTGCTTGCGGTCGGCATCACCGGCTGGGTGCTGGCGCGCGCCGGCGTGACGATTGCCGAATGGACCGGGCTGTCGGAAACCCTTGTCGGCGCACTCCTGACCGCCGTCACGACCTCGCTGCCGGAGCTCGTCACCACGCTGGCCGCGGTGCGCCGGGGGGCCCTGCAGCTCGCCGTCGGCGGGATCATCGGTGGCAACACCTTCGACGTCCTGTTCCTCGTCTTCTCCGACCTGGCCTATCGGGACGGCTCGATCTTCCACGCCGTGGGCGAGCGGGCGCTGTTCCTGCTGGTCTGGTCGATCCTGATGACCGCCATCCTGCTTCTTGGACTGATCCGCCGGGAACGCCACGGCATCGCCGGCATCGGCTTCGAAAGCGCCGCTCTCCTGGCCGTGTTCGCCGGCGGGGTCGCCGTCCAGGTGGCGCTCGGGTAGCGCGGTCCAAAGCACGCCGTCGCCGCTCTCCCTCAGCCTGCGTCCCCAGATGCCCTGTTGCGGAAATAGGTCTCGTTCAACACCGTCATGCCGATCGCGGTCAGCGGCGTGGCGAGCGCGATGCCGAGCAGTCCGAACAAGGTGCCCATCACGAGCTGGGCGACCAGCACCACGGCCGGCAGCAGAAACACCGTCCGGTGCTGCACGATAGGGGTCAGCAGATAACTCTCCACCGTCTGCACGACGAGATAGAGGCCGAGCACCCAGAGCGTGAGCTGCCAGCTCTCCGACAGGGCGACGAGCCCCATCGCGATCCCGCCGACCACCGGGCCGAGAAACGGCACGAAGGCGGCAAGCCCCGCAAACACCGCAAGGAAGAGCGCGAGCGGTACGCCGAGCACGATCAGCCCCAAATAGCTGAGCACGCCCACGATCAGCATCGATATCCCCTTGCCGATCAGCCAACGCCGCAACACCGACCCGGTGCTCGACACCAGCCGGCGCACGCCGTCCTGTTGGGACCGCGGAGCGAAACGAACGAGACCGTTGGCATAGTCTTCCGGCGCGGCCGCTAGATAGATCCCGACGACGACCACGACGAGCACGCTGCCCAGGGTGCCCAGCACGCTGGAAAGCGCGGCCGTCGCTCCCGACAAAATCCCGCTCGGGCCCGGCAGCATGCCTTCGAGGCCGTTGCCGCCGTCGCCGCCGCCCGGCATCAGCTGGTCCAGACCCGACACCGAGGACCGCAGCCGATCCAACCCGGCCTCCACCTGTCCGAGCACGCCGGCGAGCTGATCGGCCAATGTCGGACCGGCGAACACGATGGCCGCCACCACGGCCGCCGCGATCACGGTCACCGCAAAGCTCAACCCGACCCAGCGCGGCAAGCCGATGGGCTCGGCCACCGCGTCGGCTGCGGCATCCAGGACGATCGCCAGCATGACGGCGCACAAGATCAGGAGTAGGACGCCGGACAGCTTCCAGATGGCGAAGCCCGCAAGCAGGACACCCGAGATCACCAGCGTGGCGTTGATCAGGCCGCGCCGATCGTAGAGCGCTCGGCTGGATCGGCTCTTGGCGGGCGCCTGCGTCTCCTCGCTGGCGGTATCGTCGCGCGCGTCCATGCTTCGGATCCCCTTTCGGGTTTTTGCGTTGCCTGATGGGCTCGTTCGAAATGATGCGGGCTACGAGAACTTGTCGGCCCCAGATCCGTTCCCGTCACGGGGCACGCGCCGTTGGATGGATCCCCGGGACATGGTCGTGCCGCCCGCGTTCGGCCCTGCTGACACGAAAGGTGCAAGAGGACACGCACATGGCTTTCGTCGGAAACGCCTTCAACGCCGGCAAGTTCACCGCCTCGGCGGCCCATCGCGCCATCTATCGCCGCTATGAGATCGCCTACACCTCCATCGACCTGCTCGCCGGCTTCACTTTCCTGATCGGGTCGATCCTGTTCTTTTGGAAGGCAACCGAAACGGCGGCGATCTGGCTGTTCGTGGTCGGGAGCCTGTTTTTCTTTTTGCGGCCGCTCGCTAGGATCGCCCGCGAACTGGAGCTTGCGCGGCTCCCGGTTCCCGAGGACGACGATGCGCGCCGCCCCGGTGCGGAGGATGTGGATGGGTCCGACCACGATGGTCGTCAGGCGTCCGACCGTGATCGCGCGCGCCGCGCCTACGGTTGATCGCGAGAGCCGGCGACCATGACAGCTTTTATCCGCCACGTCGTGGAAGAGTGGGGCGCCGCCGGTGTCGCCTTTCTCATGCTGTTGGAGAATGTGTTCCCGCCGCTGCCGTCGGAACTGATCCTGCCGCTCGCCGGCTATGCGGCGAGCCGCGGCGATGTCGCCCTACCAACCGTGCTGGCGGGGAGCATTGTCGGATCGGTCGCGGGCGCAACGGTCTGGTTCGTGCTCGCCGCCCAGGTGGGCAAGGCCGGCCTCCTCAGGCTTGCCCGGACCAACGGCCGCTGGCTGTCGCTCACCCCGGGTGATGTGGAAGCCGTCGACAACTGGTTCGACCGGCACGGCGGCAAGGCGGTGCTGCTTGGCCGGATGGTGCCAACCGTCCGTACCTTGATATCCGTCCCGGCGGCGCTTGCCGGCATGGGCTGGCGCCGCTTTCTCCTGTTCACGACGATCGGCTCCGCCGCCTGGTCTCTCCTCCTGGTCGTGGCGGGCTACTGGCTCGGCAGCGCCTACGCGGAAATCGGCACCGTGCTGTCGCCGATCTCCACCGTGATCGTCGCAGGGTTGATCCTCGTCTACCTCTACCGCGTGGCGACGTTTAAGCCCTAACTCTGTCCGTCTTTGAGTTGACCATAACCGCCGCCGGTCGGCGTGGTCACGATCACCGCCTCACCGGGACCGATCACCGTCTGGTCGGTGCCGTCCAAGGTCTCGACCGATCCATCGATCCGGCGCACGCACGTGCTCCCGGTCCGTCCCGGTTCTCCGCCGGCAAGCCCGTGCGGAGGGACATGGCGGTGCGACGACAGGATCGCGCAATCCATCTCCTCCAGGAAGCGCAGAGTGCGCTCCGTTCCGGCGCCGGACGTCCATTTGCCGTGCCCGCCAGAGCCTACACGCACGTGGAAGTCCTCCACCACCACCGGATAGCGGAACTCCAGCACCTCCGGATCGGTCAGCCGCGAATTGGTCATGTGGACATGGACCGCGTCGGTGCCATCGAAGCCGGGCCCTGCCGGCGAGCCGGAGCAGATGGTCTCGTAGTACTGGTAGCGATCGTTGCCGAAGGTGAGGTTGTTCATGGTGCCCTGGGCCGACGACATGGCGTCCAACGCCCCGAACAGGCAATTCGTCACCTGCTGGCTGGTTTCCACGTTGCCCGCCACCACGGGTGCGGGATAGCGCGGCGACAGCATGGTGCCTTCCGGAATGACGATGTTGATCGGCCTCAGGCAACCGGCATTCATCGGGATGTCGCCTTCCACCATCACGCGGAAACAGTAGAGCACCGCCGCCCGGGTGACCGGCTCCGGGGCATTGAAGTTGGAATATTGCTCCTCAGACGTGCCGGTGAAATCCACGGTCGCCTCGCGGGTCTCCTTGTCGACGCTGATGGCGACCTTGATCACCGCGCCCTGGTCGGTGGTGACTTCGAACGCCGAATCCGACAAGGCGTCGATGACCTGGCGCACGCTTTCGGCCGCGTTGTCCTGGACGTGGCCCATATAGGCCTCCACCACGTCGAGGCCGAATTGATCGACCATCTTGCGCAGCTCCTGCACCCCGCGCTCGTTGGCCGCGATCTGAGCCTTGAGATCGGCGACATTCTGCGCCGGATTGCGACAGGGATAGGGGTGATCCGTCAGGAGGTCGTAGGTTTCCGCCTCCCGGAAACGACCCTGGTCGACCAGCTTGAAGTTGTCGATCAGCACCCCTTCCTCGTCGACCGTGGTCGCCCGCGGCGTCATGGAGCCGGGCGCGGTGCCGCCGACGTCGGCATGGTGGCCGCGGCTCGCCACATAGAACAGAAGCTCGTTGCCAGCCTCGCCGAACACGGGCGTGACCACGGTGATGTCCGGCAGGTGGGTGCCGCCATTGTAGGGCGCGTTCAGGGCGAACACGTCGCCAGGCCGAATCCGGCCGTCATTCTGCTCGATAATGCTTTCGACCGAGCGATCCATGGAGCCCAGATGCACCGGCATGTGCGGCGCGTTGGCCACCAGCGCGCCAGTGCGGTCGAACACTGCGCAGGAGAAGTCCAGCCGCTCCTTGATGTTCACCGAGGAGGCGGTGTTCTGCAGCGTCACGCCCATCTGCTCGGCGATCGACATGAAGAGGTTGTTGAAGACCTCCAGCATGACCGGATCGGCATCGGTGCCGAGCGCGGTGCGCGCCGGCAACGCTTCCACCCGCTCCAGAACCACATGATTCCTAGGCGTGATGCGCGCCGCCCAGCCGGGCTCGATCACGATGGTCTGATGATCCTCGATCAGCAGTGCCGGGCCCGCGATCCGGCCGCCGGGGCGGGCGCCGTCGCGATGATAGATCCCGGCCGGATGCCACTCGCCGCCGGAAAAGAAGCGGGTGGTGGAAGACCGCGCCGGCGGCTCGTCTCCGGCCGGCAGATCCTCTTCGGCCAGATCGGCACCGCCACCAAGCGCCTCCACCTCCAGCGCCTCGACCACCACCGGACGATCCTCGAACACGAACCCGAACTGGCGCCGATGGGCGGTAGCGAAATCCGCCGCCATGGCGTCGCGTTCGGCGAAGGCGACCGGCAACGCAGTGTCGGTCCCGTCGTAACGCAGATGACAGCGCACATCGACGGTGACGTCCGCGTCGGCGACGCCCTGGCGCTCCAGCTCGCCTGCGGCATCGCGCGAGAGCGCCTTCTTCAGCGCCTCCAACTCGCGCATCGTGGCCGGCTCCAACGGCTTCGCCACCGAGCGGGTCCGGTTCGCGCGCACATCGGCAAGCCCCATCCCGTAGGCCGATAAGACGCCGGAATAGGGATGCATCATTACTGTCGTCATCCCGAGCGCATCGGCCACCTTGCAGGCGTGCTGACCGCCGGCACCGCCGAAGCAGACCAGCGCATAGCCGGTGACGTCGTGGCCGCGCTGAACGGAAATCTTCTTGATCGCGTTCGCCATGTTCTCAACCGCGATCGTCAGAAAGCCGTCGGCGACTTCCGCCGCACTGCGGCCATCCCCGATCTCCGCCGCCACCGTCTCGAACCGCTCGCGCACGATTTCGATATCGATCGGCTGATCCTGATCGGGACCGAAAATCTTCGGAAACTCGTCCGGTAGAAGCTTTCCCACCATCACGTTGGCGTCGGTGACGGCGAGCGGGCCACCCCGGCGATAACAGGCCGGGCCGGGGTTGGCGCCGGCGCTGTCGGGACCGGCCCGAAAACGCGCGCCGTCATAGTGCAGGATAGAGCCGCCGCCGGCCGCCACCGTGTGGATCTGCATCATTGGCGCGCGGATGCGCACGCCGGCGACCTCTGTCTCCAGCGTCCGTTCCAGTTCGCCGGCATAGTGGGAGACGTCGGTCGACGTGCCCCCCATATCGAAGCCGATGACCCGATCGAACCCGGCGAGCTTCGCCGTCTCCACCGCACCGACCACGCCCCCGGCCGGCCCGGACAGGATGGCGTCCTTGCCCTGGAACAGGTTCGCCGCCGTCAGCCCACCCGACGACATCATGAACATGAGCCCGATGCCGCGTGTCGCCGCCGGACCGTCTTCGGCGCCCTCGTCGGTGAATGCCGCCGCCACCCGGTCGACATAACGCCTGAGGATCGGCGACAGGTAGGCGTCGACCACCGTGGTGTCGCCGCGCGGAACCAGCTTCATCAGCGGCGAGACCTGATGGCTCGCGGAGACCTGGGAGAAGCCGAGCGAGCGGGCCAGAGCCGCCACCAGCTTTTCGTGAGCCGGATAGGCATAGGCATGCATGAAGGCGATCGCGACCGCGTCGATGCCGTCCGCCTTGGCCGCCTCCAGTTCCGCGCGCACCGCGGCGAGGTCCGGTTCGGCCTCCACCGTGCCGTCGGCGAGAACCCGTTCTTCCACCTCGGCGACCCGCTCGTACAGCATCTCCGGCTTGACGATCACCTTGGCAAAGATGTCGGGGCGAGCCTGATGGCCGATCCGGAGCGCATCGCGAAAACCCCGACTGACAAGCAGAAGCGTGCGGTCGCCCTTGCGCTCAAGCAGCGCGTTGGTGGCGACCGTGGTCCCCATCTTGATGCCGGCGATCTGATCGGAGGGAATGGCCGCATCCGCCCCCAGATCCATCAACAGACGGATGCCATGGAGCGCGGCGTCCTCGTAGGCTTCCGGATTCTCCGACAGGATCTTGCGGGCTTCGAACTGTCCGCCCGGCGTGCGCGCCACGATGTCGGTGAACGTGCCGCCCCGATCGATCCAGAAGCTCCACTTGCCTGCGTCCATAGGTCAGATCCCTCGTGGTCCATACGCGTCCGCTACGGGGTCGCATCGAAGCGAAGCTGACGCGCGTTGTCCATGCCGGGATACAAACTGCGAGCGGGATGAGGAAAAGTGGGCACCGGTTTTCCGCCCGCATCCCGCTCTAAGAATGAAAGGCGATCAACTCATCCCTTCGGACAGGGTCCGAAGGGGTTGATCTTGCGGGATGAGGAAAAGTGGGCACCGGTTCCGCCCGCATCCCGCTCTAAGAATGAAAGGCGATCAACTCATCCCTTCGGACAGGGTCCGAAGGGGTTGATCTTGCGGGATGAGGAAAAGTGGGCACCGGTTTTCCGCCCGCATCCCGCTCTAAGAATGAAAGGCGATCAACTCATCCCTTCGGACAGGGTCCGAAGGGGTTGATCTTGCGGGATGAGGAAAAGTGGGCACCGGTTTTCCGCCCGCATCCCGCTCTAAGAATGAAAGGCGATCAACTCATCCCTTCGGACAGGGTCCGAAGGGGTTGATCTTGCGGGATGAGGAAAAGTGGGCACCGGTTCCGCCCGCATCCCGCTCTAAGAATGAAAGGCGATCAACTCATCCCTTCGGACAGGGTCCGAAGGGGTTGATCTTGCGGGATGAGGAAAAGTGGGCACCGGTTTTCCGCCCGCATCCCGCTCTAAGAATGAAAGGCGATCGCCCCCTTCGGACGCCGCCAGAAGGGGGCGATCATACCAAATGAGGAAAGTTCCGCCGCAAATGGCGGCACCGACCCGGGGCCGGGATCAGCTCTCCACCGGCGTTTCGCCAGGCAGGCCCCACTCGGACCACGAGCCATCATAGACGGCAACGTCGTCACGACCGATCAGGTGGAGCGCGAAATAGAGCGCGCCCGCCGTCACACCGGACCCGCAGGTGGTGACGATCGGTCGATCGGAGCCGAGCCCCGCCTGTTCGAAGAGCGCGCTCAACTCGGCCGGCGATTTCATCCGCCCGCTCTCCGGATCGCTCAGAAGGGCGGAGGGAACGTTCAGGCTACCGGGAATATGTCCCGATCGCAGACCCTCGCGAGGCTCCGGGACCTCGGCTGAAAAGCGCTCGGCGGCACGGGCATCGATCACCTGCTCCGCCTGCGTCGCAACGTTGTCCAGAAGCTGCTGCCTGTTGCGGAGCAGAGCGGGCGCGAACGTGGCGCGGAACGTCGCCGGTTCGATAACCGGCACCTCTTCGGTGACCGGGCGTCCTTCCTGCCGCCAGGCGCGAAGCCCGCCGTTCAGCACGCGAACCCGCTGGTGGCCCATGATGCGAAAATTCCACCACACCCGGCCGGCCGACAGCATGCCCGGCGCGTCGTAGACGATGACGTCCGTCTCGTTGGAAATCCCCATCGCTCCAACGGTGGTTTCGAAGACCGAAGGATCCGCCAGCATGTGCGGCAATGCGGAGTCCGGATCGGCGATCGCGTCGATGTCGAAGAAGCGTGCGCCCGGAATGTGCCCGGCCTTGTAGAGCTCGGCTGCCGTCGGCGAAACGCCGGGCATCGTGAAGGTGGCGTCAACCACCACCACTGAGGGGTCGGCCAGCGCGGCTGCAAGCTCTTCAGGCTCAATCAGGGCGGTCATAGTCATTTGAATCCAACTTTAAGATATTGAGATCAAACCCGATCCGGGGCGCGACGCGGTCGGGCAGCGTGACGTCTCATACCGGATCGAAATAGTGGATCTCAAGCAGAAGGCAGCCGCCGTTCGATTTGAACGGTCCATGGGCGGCATGCGGCGGCCTGCAGGCATAAGTGTTCGGCGGAAAGGCCACCCCGCCCTCCCCGTTCTCGTTGTTGCCGACGGTGAGGTCGCCGGAGACGAGGTACACTTCCTCCCAATAGTCGTGGGAAAAGGGCTTCGTGGTGTAGACCCCCGGCTCGAACCGCAAGAGCCGCGTGCGCGTGCCCCGGTTATTCTCCTCGTCGAGCGCCCCGGAAATAATCTTCTGCTGGATTCCCGAAGGATAGCCGGCGGGCACTTCCCAACCGCTGCTCATATCCAGCGTGTAGAATTCGTCGTGGGTCTTGTTGACCGGCATGTCGTTCTCCCGCTGCCGTCCTGACGTGGGGTGGAGTGGATCTGGGCGTGACGTTATCCCGCCCGTGACGCGATTTCCGCGTCGAGCCACTTCAAGGCCAAAACCACGGGAAAGAGCGCGCTCGAAGCCCCGAGCAGCGACATCACCGCATGGCGCAGCTTCTCCGGCGAGACCCCACGGTCCAGCATGCGACCGACATGAATACGGAACGGCTCCTCGAAGCCGGCAACGGCGAAGCCGCCGATGATCACATATTCGCGGGTCTCGTAGTCGAGCGGCCCCTCGCTGATGTGGGCGCGCATGGTCTTGAAGGCTTCCGCCACCTCCGGCGCCACGGTGCGCAGATAGTCGGAGGGAATGAGATCAGCGGTGTTCATGTTCGATCCTGTTCGATTTGGCGTCAGGGGCGGTGGGCGCGGCTGCGTCGCAACAGGCCAAAGACCACGCTCACGACGGCACTGTTGATCAGCGTCATGATCAACGCCACGGCCGCGATCTCAGGAAAGGACCCATTCTGCCACAAGTCCAGAAGCACCTGCCCGACCACCGGATTGGTGGATTTGGCAAGCAGGGCCGACGCGGTGAGCTCGCCAGACATCTGCACGAACAGGATCACCCAGCCGGCGGCCAGACCCGGCAACATCAGCGGAAGCAGGATCTTGCGGAAGCTGCGACCGGGGCTGGCCTTGAAGATCTGGGAGGCTTCCACCAGCTCTCGACCGACCTGATCCACCGCCACCGCGGCCGAACGCATGGCCTGAGGCATGAAGATCGTGAGATAGGCGAGCAGCAGAATCAGCCAAGTGCCGCTCAGGTTCAGCCAGCCGCTTGAGAAGGACAGGACGAAACCGACGGCCAGCACCACGTGCGGGACTCCGGCCGGCGCGGCGGTGATCGCATTGATCGCTCGCCCGAGAAGGCCGCCGGAAGTCTTGGCGGTGCGCGCCAGCAGGGCCGCGATCAACATGCCCACCGTCCCGCCGATGATGCCGAGCGCGACGCTATTGAACAGCGCCTCCCCGGTCTGGCCGTATCCGGTGAAGATCGTGCGATAGTTGTCGAAACCGAGCACGTCCCATTTGATGTTCGCGGTCCAGAACGGCTGCAGCGAGACGAAGGCGAGCCCAAGAACCGGCAGCACGCCGGCAGCCAGGATGTAGGCGATCAGCGCCGCCCGTGCCGGCAGCCGCCAATGGCCGAGCTGCACCCGCGCGACGCGCGCGCCCTTCCCGCCGATCTGGGCGGCATGGTCGGAATTGGCGATCCACGCCTGCAGCAAAAGCAAGGTCTGCACGATCAGCGTCAGAACCAGGCCGAGAATGATGGCCAGATCGACCCGCGAGGGATAGCCGTACACGAGGTGATAGATCCGGACCGACAGGATCTCGATGTTGGCCCCCGTCCCGATGATCACCGGCACGGAAAAGATCGCGAAGCCCATCATCAAGACGAGCAGCAGGCTCGCAAGAAGCGCCGGCCGGATCGCCGGCATCGTCACGTGCCGAAAGGTCGACCACGTGCTGGCCTTGGCCATGCGCGAGGCTTCCTCCAGACTCGGATCGAGCGATTTCAGCGCCGAGGAAACCGGCAGATAGACGTACGGCGTCAGATAGAGGCCCATGATCGCGATGAAGCCACCCATCGTATAAATATCCAGCGGCCCGGAGTTTAGCTCCACCCCGACGACGGAAAGCGCATCGCGGATCCCTGCATTGAGAAGACCGGCCCGCGGCGCAAGCAGCATCACCCACCCGATCACGCCGGCGATCTGCGGCACCAGGAGCGGCATCAGAGGCAGAATCTCGCCGAACCAGCCGGTGCTGGCGTCGGTGCGTTCGTTCAGCCAGGCGAACATCGCCCCGGCCACCATCGCGATCGCGCCGCCGGCACCGACGACAATGAACGTGTTGGTCAGGACCTTGACGACGTTGGCTTCGATCAGCGTCTGCAACAGACCCTGTTCGCGCACCGCGGCGTTCGGGCCGAACGCGCCCCACACCATCACGGCGATCGGATAGATGATCAGGGCCGAAACGCCGAGCACCACAAGAACGGAAATCGTGCGCAGCGAGACCAGCTCGCCCAACGCGCCCCCGGGGTGCGCCCGTGCGGGGGCGATCGTGGCGTCACTCATCGTCGCCCCCTTTGGGGAACACGACGACGTTTGTGGGGCTGACCGTGGCCCAGACCCGATCGCCCTCGCTCAGCGGGGTCGGCTCGGTGCTGCGCACCAGCATGGCCGTCTTCTCGTCGGACGCGGCGGTGTGGGTCGCGGCATATTCGGTGTAGATGCCCAGGAACATGGCGGCATCGATCCGGATCTCGAAGGCATTGCCCTCCGGTCGGCTGGTGGAGATGCGCAAGTGCTCCGGACGGATCACCAGGTCGACCGCCTGGCCGACCGCAAGCTCGCCCGCCGGCGCGTCCAGAACGCCGAACGCGGTCTCCAGCGACGCCACTCCGTCCGCCACCGCACGCACCCGGCCATCGAAGGAGTTGGCTGCCCCGGTGAAATTGGTGACGTAGCGCGACGTCGGCCGATCGTAGATGTCGCGCGCGGTTCCGATCTGCATCACCCGGCCCGACTTCATGACGGCGATGCGATGGGCGAGCGCCAGCGCTTCCGACTGATCGTGGGTGACGTAGAGCGCGCTGAAGCCGAAGCGGCGCTGAAGCGACACCAGCTCGCCGCGAAGCTGTTCGCGCACCTGGGCGTCGACATTCGACAGCGGCTCGTCGAAGAGCACGGTCTTGTCCCGACCCACGATGGCCCGCGCCAGCGAGACCCGCTGCTGCTGGCCGCCCGACAACTGAGACGGGTAGCGCGCCTCATACGGCGCGCAACCCACGATCCGCAGCGCTTCCCTGACCCGCTCGCGGATCTCCGCTTTCGCCACCCGCGTGTTGACCAACGGATAGGCCACGTTGTCGAACACGGTCATATGCGGCCACAGCGCATAGGACTGGAACACCATGGTGAGCCCGCGCTTTTCGGGAGGCACGAGCACGCCCTTCGCGGCGGAGAAGACCAGTTTGCCGTCGATCTCGATCTCGCCCTCGTCCGGCGTTTCGAGACCGGCGACCGAGCGCAAAAGCGTGGTCTTGCCGCATCCGGACGGGCCGAGAAGCACAAGCTTCTCGCCCACCGCGACTTCCAGCGAGACGTCGTCCAACGCCAGGACTTCGCCGTGGGCGGACCCGTACCGCTTGGTCAGGTTCCGCACCACGATCCGGGGGGCGCTGGGAGACACTCCGGCGCTGTACGACATGATCTGCTCCGTCAACGCAGGGTTTCTCATCGCGACACCTCAGCCGACATTCAAAGGCCGAGAATCGCCACGAGCTTGTCACGTTCGGCGAGCGCCTGCTCGTAGCGCGCGCGCTTGTGCTGTGGCGACAGCTCGATGGCACCGGGCACGGGCTCCGGCAGGACAGAGGCCGCCCACCCGGCACAATAGGCGGCCTGGCCGGCCGGCGTGAGCAGGAAGTTGGCGAGGAGACGCGCCGCGTTCGGGCTCTTGGCGTTGGAGCACACGGCCACCAGCGACTCCTGACCGCTGTCGAGCGCCGGGGCCACGTCGGCCACGGGAGCACCCTTGTCGAGCATGATCATCGTCGCCTGATGCAGGCCCGGTGCGATGATCTTGCCGTCGCCTGCGGCCAGCATCTGCAGGCCGGGCAGGATCGACGGTACGAACTGCGGATCCTGGGCCTTCAGCGCGACGAGATAGTCCTCGCCGTAGGCGTCGTACATCGTGTAGAGCCAGTCCGCGACTTCCAGGTTGTTGCGCGGATCCGAAAGGATGATCTGCCCCTTCCACTTGGGATCGAGCAGGTCTTCCCAGGTCTTCGGGCTCTCCGCTTCCGACACGAGATCGGTGTTGTAGATGATGGTATGGGCGGCGATGCCGATCAGTGCCCAATATTCGGTCTTGGCGTCGGCGGGATAGGTCGCCGCCGCCGGCAGCTCCGACAGCGGAGCGAGCCAGCCACGATCGGCGGCGTCCTGCAGGACGAACGGGTCGGAGAGCTGGATCAGGTCGTTGGCATAGTTGCCGGCCTGATGCTCCGACATGAAGCGCTGAGCCATCTGGCTGGTGGCAAGCCTGAGGATCTCCACCTCGATGCCCGGATAGAGCTCGTTGAAGGCCGCCACCACGCGCCGCGTGATGTTGACGTTGGCAGCAGCGTAGTAGACCAGCTTGCCTTCCGCCTTGGCGGCCTCGTAGAGCGCCTCGACGCTCTTGGCCTGGGCAAAAGCGGCCCGCGGCATGACCGACAAGCCGCCGGCGACAGCGGCACCGGCCGTGAGGTGCAGAAAATGTCTTCTGTTCAGATCACGCATGTCGTTCCCCTTGAAGTGTGTGCGCAGGAAAACCGCGACCGTTGCGAACCACCGAGTCCCCGTTCTTCCGCGGGGTCGGTGAAGTGGCCCGCGCCGCGAGCCCGAGATCAGGCGCTGGTGTAGACGGGCCGAGCCAGCCCGAGATGGTCACGGAGCGTCTGCCCCTCGTAGTCCTCGCGGAAGAGCCCGCGACGCTGCAGTTCCGGCACGACCTTGTCGACGAACCGGTCGATGGTGCCCGGCAGATAGGGCGGGATCACCACGAAGCCGTCGGCTGCCTCTTCCTGGATCCAGGTCTCCAGCGTATCGGCGATCTGCTCGGCCGTGCCCTTGAGCATCCAGTGGCCGCGCGACCCGGCGGCGTGCTGGTAGAGCTGGCGGATCGTCAGGTTATCGCGCTTTGCAAGCTCGGTGAGGTTCTGCAGCCGGCCCTTGCCCGCGTTGGTCGCCGTCAGCTCCGGCATCGGCCCATCCAGGTCGTAGCCGGACAGATCGACCCCGCCCAGCAGCTCCTGCAACAGCGCCAGGCCGACCTCCGGAAGGATCAGCTCCTGCATCGCCTGGAAGTCGGCCTCCGCCTCCTCCCGGCTGTCGGCGACGAACGGCACCACGCCCGGCATCACCTTCAGCTCATCGGGGCTGCGCCCGAACTTCGCCATCCTGCTCTTCAGATCGGCGTAGAAGGCCTTGCCGTTTTCAAGCGTGAGCTGCTGGGTGAAGACGATATCGGCGGTCTCGGCGGCCAGCTCCTTGCCCGGCTCCGAGGAGCCTGCCTGGGCGATGACCGGATGGCCCTGCGGACTGCGGAAGACATTGAGCGGACCGCGGACCGAGAAGCGCTCGCCCACATGGTTGAGCGGATGCATCTTATCCAGGTCGAAATATTGGCCGCTCTCCTTGTCGAACAGCAGGGCATCGTCTTCCCAGCTATCCCACAGGCCGCGCACGATCTCCGCCACCTCGACGGCCCGACCGTACCGGTCGGCATGGTCCATGTGGGCGTCGCGGCTGAAATTGTAGGCTTCGGCCTGGTTCGCCGAGGTGACCAGGTTCCAGCCGGCGCGGCCATCGCTGACATGGTCCAGCGTGGCCATCTTGCGGGCAATGTGGAAGGGCTCGTTGTAGGTCGTCGTGATGGAGCCCACGAGGCCGATCCGCTCCGTCACCGGCGCCAGCGCCGACAAGAGGCTGACCGGCTCCATCTGATAAAATGGCGACATCTTCGCCATCACTTCATAGTTGTGAGAGTGATGCATCGCCGCGCTGTCGGCCAGGAACACCAGGTCGAACTTGCCGCGCTCGGCGGTCTGCGTGATGTCGATATAGCGCTCCAGCCGCGATGCGAGATCCGGACGGGCATCGGGGTGGCGCCAGGCGGCGATGTGAAAGCCGACGGCGTTCAGCAGCAACCCGAGCTTCATCTGCTTCTTATCGTCCATTTCTCACCTATTCACGTTGATGGCGGCGGCTATCGCCGGATCGCCCGGATTGGTCAGGCCGATACCAGCCGTTCGTCGAGAAAGGCCATGACCTTACTCGCGAAGAGGTCGGGCGCTTCGGTTATCGCTGTGTGCCTCTGGCCGGGCAGGAGCCCCAGATGCGCGTTGGGCAAACCGTCGGCGACGAGGTGGGCGGCATCGACATAGCGCTGCGGGCTTTCCCCGCCCAAAAGCACCAGCACCGGCACGGTCAGCTCCGTGAACCGCCCGGCGCCGAAATGATAGGCGCGCACGGCTGCGAGTTCGCGCGACAAGGTGGGCGCAAGTGCAACACGCTCCCCCCAGCCCGGACTTTTGCGCGCAGCCTCGATTTGCGCGGCCGGCATCGCGAGCACATCGCGCATGAAGGTCAATACCGCCTCTTCGGACCAGCCGGCCGCCGCCTGTTCTCCGATACGGCGGATATTGGCGGCATCGACCGGGTCCGGCGCCACCGGAGGCACCGGCACCGGTGGCTCGTACAGGACGACGGCCTGCAGGTCCGGGAGATCGCGCGCCGCCTCAAGCGCGCAGATCGCACCGAAGGAATGGCCGATAAGGACGCGCGCACCGGCCTCGCGGGCGAGCGCCGCAACGTCCGCGACTTCGGCCGCGAGCGAATGCTCTGCGCCGTCGCCGCTCAATCCGCGGCCGCGGCGGTCCATCAGACAAAGCTGCAGGCGCTCCGACATCGTCGCCAGGACGGGCGCCCAGCGGCCGCGCGCCGACGACGTGCCATGGACCAGCAAGACCGGAATCCCGGCGCCCACGAGCTCGCCGGCAACGAGGGTGCCGTCCTTGGAACGCGCCTGTCTGATGGCAGCCGACATAGGAAACACTCCGGCTCATGCCCGCTAGGGCACGATTGACATAATGGGGAGGATAGGTCCGCCGTTCTGTGTAATGCAAGTGAAATATTACAGATCGAACGAGATACGCCTAGCCCCAATCGACTCCGATTAAAACCGCACCATTTGCTCATTTAGTAGCCAGAACCGAATGAGCGCGGCGCTCATCTTAGACTGTCTCCGCCCCTTTCCGAGCCATAAAAGGCACATATGTCGGACCATATCGGTCCAACGAACTCATTTTCCTGCATATTCAGGCAAACGCCGCGATAAATCTCGGCTTTCCCTTTTCGTAATTCAGTCATATCGCGTAATTTTTTTCTACAAATATCACAATTTTTGAAACTTTTGGGTCCATCCAATATTTTTGCTTACCAAAAATAAGAGAATTGCCGAAAAAATCCGAACCACTCGCGCAATCGCAATTCGCCCTTGCCCACCTCTCGCAATCGCCGTATTCATTGATATATCACATGGCGCCATGCCTTTCCGGACCAAGAGAGCGGATCGTTGAACGTCCAGCAGTTTCCCACATCGACCACGCTGCGATTGCGCGGCTTTCGCGGCGATAATGCGCAGCATTTCGACGTTCATCCGTTCCAGTTGATCGTCGCCGGCTGGGCCGGCCGCGACGTGGCGGCGATGGAAGCCCACATCCGCGAGCTGGAGGAAATCGGCGTTGCCCGTCCGCGGACGACCCCGATGTATTACCGGCTCGCTTCCACGCTCCTGACCCAGGCCGACACCATCGAGGTGGCCGGCTACGGATCGAGCGGCGAGGCCGAGGTGGTGCTGATTCATGGCGAGGACGGCTACTGGGTCGCGCTCGGGTCGGACCACACGGATCGGAAGCTCGAGACCGTCGGCGTTACCCTCTCCAAGCAAGTCTGCGCGAAGCCCGTCAGCCACGGCTGCTGGCATTTCGACGACCTGCTCGACCACTGGGACGAGATCGTGCTGCGCTCCACCGTCGTCGTCGATGGCGAGCCGCAACTCTACCAGGAGGGGCACCTCTCCGGGCTACAGCGGCCGGACGCGTTGCTGGAGACCTTTCTTGCCTCCGGCGGTAGCTTCCCGGTCGGTTCGATCATGTTCTGCGGCACGGTGCCCGTCCGCAACGGCTTCTTCTTCTCCGACGCCGTGACGCTGGAACTCGTCGATCCGGTGCTGAACCGGACCCTGCGCCACGACTACGCCGTCCGCGCGCTCGACATCGTGGATTGAGAGAGATGACCGGCCGCCCCACCCGTTCGGCGATGCGAAACGGCAGGCGCCCGGCGCCAATGCCGACGCTGCCTTTTGGGTGGGTTACGGGTTCCGACCGGAGGCACAAGGGGATATGCGACACTTCTCTTCGCGCCGACACCGTGAGGACACCGCGCCGATGACCAAGACTGCCGCACAGAAAAGCACCGCTCGTGTCTCGCTCACGGATCAGGCTTACGAGGCCATCAAGCACCGCATCGTGACGACGGCGCTCGCGCCCGGCGCCTACATCAACGAGTTCCAGCTCTCCGAGGAGCTCGGGATCGGCCGCACACCTGTTCACCAGGCCTTGCATCGCCTGGCCCAGGAGGCGCTGGTCGACATTCTGCCGCGCAAGGGCGTCATGGTGCGGCCGGTGTCGCTGGACGAAGTCGCGCAGATCATCGAGGTGCGGCTGGTCACCGAGCCCTTTTGCACCTCCCAGGCGGCGCTTCGCGTCACCCAGTCCGCGCTCGAGGAGCCGAAGCGCTATCTCGACACCGCAGCGGCGGAGCTGGAAGGCGACGGCGACGTGGAAAAGCTCATGGAGCTGGACTGCCGGTTCCATGCCTGGATCGGCCGCATCGCCAACAATCAGGTCATGGCCGACATTTTGAAGCAGCTCCAGGATCGTTCGTCGCGCTTCTGGTTCCTCTCCCTCAGCGAAGGCGACCATTCGCGCCGGGTGCAGGAAGAGCACATGGCGATCCTGCAAGCGATCGCGGCCCGCGATCCGCAGACGGCGGCGGACGCCGCCCGCCGGCACATCGAATCCTTCCGCAACACCATGCTCCGGGTGATCTAGATGCTGCGCACCGGGCTGCAGGCGTTGCGCGGGAAATTGTTGAGCGGCGAGCTGACCAGCACGGATCTGCTCGCCGAGGCGCTCGCGCACATTACCGAGAGCGCCGGCGAAGGCGCCCGCACCTTCACGCTCGTTCTCGGCGACGACGCCCTGGCGCAGGCGCGCCGGGCGGACGAGCTCTACGCCGCCGGCCTTGGCGAAAAATTTCCGCTCCTGGGCATTCCGATTTCCGTGAAGGACCTGTTCGACCTCAAGGCGCGCGTGACCACCGCCGGGTCGCGCGTGCTGGCGAGCGAAGCCCCCGCCCACCGGGACGCGGAGGTGGTCGCCAGACTGCGGCGAGCCGGTGCGGTCATCGTCGGACGCACCAACATGACCGAGTTGGCCTTTTCCGGCCTCGGCCTCAATCCGCACTACGGCACGCCGCTGAACCCCTGGGACCGGGGAACCGGCCGCATTCCGGGCGGCTCCTCCTCCGGCGCAGCGATATCGGTCACCGATGCGATGTGCGTCGCCGCGATCGGCACCGATACCGGGGGCTCCGTGCGCATTCCCTCGGCGCTGTGCGGGCTCGTCGGCTTCAAGCCGACCCAGACGACGGTGCCACTCGACGGCACCTATCCGCTCTCGACCGCGCTCGATTCGATCGGACCGCTCGCCTGGTCCGTGGAGGACTGCGGCACGCTCTACGACGTCTTGAGCGACAGTCGCGCACCCGCTCCTGCGCTGCCCGACCGCCTGCGGTTCGCTGTCCCCGCCAACTATGTGCTGGATGGCATGGACGTAGCCGTTTCCAACGACTTCGAGGCTGCCTTGGCCAGCCTCGCCGAGGCGGGCGGCCACAGTATCGAGCGCATCGAGGTGCCGGCCTTCGACCGGATCGGAGAAGCGGGCCGGATCGGCACCTTTCCAGGCCTGGAGGCCTATGCGGCCCAGCAAGACCGTCTCCGTCGGCAGGGTGCGGCGTTCGATCCCCAGGTCCGCCGACGGATCGAGGCGGCAGGCACCCTTCCCGACGATGCGCTGGACCGACTGAAAGCGTTCCGACAGGACACGATCGCGGAGGCGAGAGCCACGCTTGGCGCCTACGACGCCGTGCTCTTTCCCACCGTCCCGACCGTCGCACCGCCGCTGGCCGACCTCGCCGACGACGCGACGTTCGCGCGCACCAATCTCGCGATGCTGCGCAATCCCACCGTCATCAACTTCATCGACGGCTGCGCCGCGTCCCTGCCCATGCATGCGTCAGGCGCCGCCCCCACCGGATTGTCCGTCGCAGGTCTCAACGGGACCGACCGCAAAATCCTGGCCGTCTCCGCCATCGTCGAGGATCTGCTCCCGACGCGCCAAAACGGACCGAAAGCTCCAACGCCGATATGAGGGGTCAGCGCTGATGACCGAACAACGCGTCTTTATCGCCGGTGCCGGGCCGGTGGGCCTGTTTGCCGCCGCCAAGCTGGTCGGCGCCGGAATTCCGGTCACGGTCTTCGAGGCCGGTGAGGAGCTCAGCCGCCAGTCGCGGGCCTCGACCTTCCATCCGCCGAGCCTCGATATGCTCTCAGAGATCGGCGTGACGGATGGGCTGATCGAGCGCGGCCTGACGGCCCCCTACGTCCAGTACAGGAATCGCGACGAAGGCATACTGGGCCGGTTCGACTTCGGCGAGATCGCCGATTTGACCGGTCATCCCTATCGCCTGCAATGCGAGCAATGGTGGCTTACGCGCCTGATCCACGAGAAATTCCGCGACGATCCCAACTTCGAGATCTGTTTCTCGTCGCCCGTGAAGGCGGTCGCGCTCGGTGCCGACCATGTCACTGTGACCCTCGGTTCGGCGGGCGGCGACACCACCCGCACCGGCCGCTGGCTGATCGGCGCGGACGGAGCCAGCTCCATGGTGCGCCAATCCTTGGAGATCGAGTTCGACGGTTTCACCTGGCCTGAGAAATTCCTGGTCCTGACCACGCCGCACGACCTGGAAGCGATCGTCGCCAATCTCGATCCCGTCACCTACGTGTCCGATCCGGTGCAGTGGAACTTCTTTCTCAGGATCCCGGGCTTGTGGCGCGTGATGTTCCCGACGCCCAGCGGAATGAGCGACGAGGAAGCCCTCGACGCGACCTACGCGCGCCAGCTGTTCGAGCGGATTCTTCCCGATGGCGGCAATGTGGAAATCGAACATCGTACCCTCTACCGCGTGCATCAGCGAGTTGCGACGACCTTCCGGAAAGGGCGCACCTTCCTGATCGGCGATGCCGCCCACATCAACAATCCGCTCGGCGGCATGGGCATGAACGGCGGCCTGCACGACGCGGAAAATCTGACGCGGCGTCTGGCGCTCGTGTGGCATGGCGAGGCGCCCGATAGCGAGCTCGATCGCTTCGAGCGGCAACGCCGGGAAGTCACCATGGAACACGTGCAGAGCCAGACCATCCGCAACAAGCGCGACCTGGAAGCGGCGACCGAAGAGGACCGCCGCGCTTTCCGGGAAGCGATGCAGGAGCGCATGGAAGATCCGGTCAAGCGGCGGGATTTCCTGATGCGCATTGGGATGTTCAACGCGCTGAAGCGCGCCGAGGAACTTGGATAGCGCACCAAAGCAAAGGCTTGGAGCCTTTTGCGCTTCCGTGACGACAGCGGAACGGGTCTAGAGCGTTTCCACGCCAAGTGGGAACCGGTTGGCCGTCCGCAAACGCGTCGAAAAAATAAACTGAGACCCGCTCCGCGGATCCGAGAAAAGCGGAACAGGTTAGACCCTTTTCCGCTCGGGTGGAACCATCCGAGCGACAAGAAAGAAGCGCCGGAGCGGGATCACGAGGAGATCTCCATGAATTCATCCGCCGAACCGACCATCTCGACCGAAAACGCGGAAAGCTTTCGGCGAATCTGGCGGGGCTTCGGCTCCACCGTCGCGCTGATTGCCACGGAACTCGACGGCCGGCGCCACGCCATGCTGGCCACGGCCGTCAACTCCGTGTCGATGAATCCGCCGTCGCTCCTCGTCTGCATCAACCGCTCCGCGTCCGCCTACCAGGCGATGGTGGAGCGCGGCGCATTCTCGCTGGGCATCCTGCCCGCCGACGCCCACGGGCTGGGCGCTCACATGGCCCGCGCCAGCGGGGCGGAGCGTTTCTCCAAGGGCGACTGGCGCCACTATCATGCAGAAGGCAGCATCCTCGACGGCCTTCCCTGGCTCGCCGAAGCTCAGGCAACCCTGTTCTGCCGCACCGACTGCAGCTTCGACTATGGCACGCACACGATCCACATCGGCATCGTCCAGGCCGTGACCGAAGCGCGCCACAGCGATCCCTTGCTCTATTGCGAAGGGCGCTACGGCCATTTCGTGGAGATGGGCGCTTAACGCATCTTCGGGAGACGTCGGAACCGTTACCCCAGGGCAAGCTCTACCGCATTCGCAAGACCAGTTTGCCGAACGAACGGCCCGCTTCCAGAGCGGCATGGGCGTCGGCCACCGCGTCCATCGCGAAATCGCCCCCAATCACCGGTTTGAACGCGCCCTCGGCGATCAGCGGCCAGACCCGCTCCTTGATCACAGCGCCGACCCGCCCTTTGTCCTCCGCCGTGCGGTGGCGCAAGGTGGAGCCGGTGATCGTCGCGCGCTTGAGCATGATCTGTCGGATGTTGAACGTCGCTTCCGGCGCGGCGTCGCCAGCGATGAAGCAGATGCGGCCCCCACTGGCGAGGGCGTCGAGATTGCGCTGGGCATAGCTTCCTCCGACCATGTCGAGGACCACATCGACCCCGCGCCCGGCGGTCGCTTGGAGGACCTTTTCGACGAAGTCCTCCTGACGGTAGTCGATTGCGAGCGTCGCGCCGAGATCGGTACATAGCCGCACCTTCTCCGGCGAACCCGCCGTCGCCATCGCGGTGGAACCGAGGGCAACGGCAAGTTGGATCGCCGTGGTGCCGATGCCGCTCGACCCGCCATGGATCAGCACGCTCTCGCCCGGTTGCAGGCCCGCCTGCTCAAACAGCGCGGTCCACACCGTAAACACCGTCTCGGGCAACGCCGCCGCTTCGGCAAAACCGCACCCTTGCGGAAGCGGCAGACACTGCACGGCCGGGGCAATCGCATATTCGGCATAGCCGCCGCCCACGACGAGAGCGCAGACCGCATCGCCAACCGCCGGCTGCCTCACGCCAGCGCCCACCGCCCGGACAATCCCGGCGATCTCCAGTCCCGGAACCGTAGGTGCATCGGGCGGCATCGGGTAGTCGCCCGCCCGCTGCTTGAGATCGGCTCGGTTGACGCCGGCGGCATGGACCTCGATCAGCACCTCGCCGGCCTTCGGCGTCGGCATCGGCCGGGACACGATCGTCAGCGCCTCAAGGCCGCCCGGCACCGGAACGTCGACGACCCGCATGGTGTCGGGGAGAATAGCGGTCTCCATCCTGCAAGGCTTCCTTTTGGTTGAAACGCATTTCCGGACGGAAAACCGGTTTCCACTTGGCCTGAAACGCTCTCTAGTCCAATTCGAGCAAGGCGGAATGGGGCTTCGCCGGTGGCACCGGCCCGGTCCACTTCTCCACCGAAACCAGGCAGAGTTGGCCCGCGCAGCCCTGGCTCAGCACGGAGGTCGGACGGTCCGACGTCACGGCATTCGGATTGCCGTTGACGCAGGTGAGACCCGCATCGCCCAGATGCTCCGGCGCGTACCAGGCGCCGGTCGACAACTGAACCACACCGGCGGAGACGGCCTCGGAGGGCCGGGCCGCTGCCAGCACTGACCCACGCTCGTTGAACAGGCGGATCACATCGCCATCCGTCACGCCCAACCGCGCCGCATCCTCGACATTCAGCCGCGCGACCTCGCGGCCATCCGCCTTTCCGGCCATGCTGGTCGCCCCGAAATCGAGCTGGCTGTGCAGCCGATGTGCCGGCTGATTGGCCACCAATTGGAAGCCGTGACGGGCGGCGAGCGGACCGCCGAGCCATTCCTCCGGCTCGATCCAACAGGCGTGCCCCGGAAGCCCCGTCGCGGCCACCGTCTCGTTGAAAAGCTCGATGCGCCCGCTCGGCGTGTCGAGTGGGGCGGCTTCCGGATCTTGGTGGAACTTGGCGATCTTGCCCACCTGATTGCGCACCGGAAGGCTCAGCTCGGCGCCTTGCATGAAGGCGTCGAAATCCGGCGCCTCGCCGGCAACATCGGTGAGCGCCTGTCGGGTCGGCTCATAGAGGGCCCGCAACCATGCCTGCGTGTCCCGCCCCTCGGTGAAGCGCTCGCGGCACCCGAGCCGTTCGGCAAGATCGGTGAAGATGTCGTAGTCGTCGCGCGCCTCGCCATAGGGGTTCGTCAGCGGCGGCATCGGCACCAGGAACGGGTCGTTCCCACCGGCGCCGATATCCTCCCGCTCGGCCGTGATGGTCGCCGGCAAGACGATGTCGGCATGGCGCGCGCTCGCCGTGAACGCGTTGTCGTGCACGATGACGGTCTCCGGCCGCCCAAATGCCACGCGCAGCCGCGACAGATCCTGATGGTGGTGAAAGGGATTGCCGCCGGCCCAGTAGATCAGCCGAATGTCGGCGTATCGGCGCTCCTTCCCTTTGTAGGTGTAGCGCCCGCCCGGATTGAGGAGGAGATCGGAGATGCGGGCGACGGGAATGAAGTCGCCGACCCTGTTGCGCCCCTGCGGCAGCGTCGGGAGAGGAACCGCAAGCGGGGCCTTGCCGACATTGCCGATCGAGCCGAGCCCGTAGCAGAAACCGCCGCCCGGCAAGCCGGCCTGTCCGAGCATGCAGGCAAGCGTCAGCGCCATCCAGACCGGTTGCTCGCCATTTTCGGCGCGCTGGAGCGAATAGGTGACGTTGATCAGGGTCCGGTTGCCAGCCGCGCGATCGGCGAGATCGCTGATCACGTCAGCCGGGACGCCGCAGATGGCGCCGGCCCACTCCGGCGTCTTCGCGACACCGTCGCTCCGGCCGGTCAGATAGGCCTCGAAGGCGTCGTACCCGGTCGTATATTTCGCCAGATAGGCCCGATCGACCCGATCCGTTGCCTGCAGCCGGTACGCCATGCCCAGCATCAGCGCCGTATCGGTCGCCGGCCGCGGCGCGATGCGGGTCAGGCCGGGCAGGTCCGGCACATCGTCGGCGAGCGGGCTCACCGAGACGAAACCGCACCCCCGCGCCGCCGCGCCCTCCAACAGCGCCTTGCCGATATGCTGCGAATTGCCCCCCGAACTGACGGCGAGGTTGCGCAGCGGCAGACCGCCGAACGAAATCACGAGCTCGGTCGTTTCCGCCAGGTCGCGCAAATAGGGATGGTCGCGATTGAGCTTGGTGGCTTCGCCGTACACCAGCGACAGGATCACGCTGCCCGCACCCGACGAGTAGGTGTCGACCGAGGCGACATAGCCGCCGAACACCGTGTTCAGAAAGCGGTGCACCTGGCTCTGGGCATGGTGAAATCGCCCGGCCGACGACCAGCCGTAGGAGCCGCCGAACACCCGCGCGCCCGGCAACGGCCCGTCCTGCGGCAGCTCCGCCCCGGCGCCAAGGCGGCCGAGCTCCGCGGCCGTCCGCGCCAGCGCCTCGTCCCACTCCACCTCCACGAACGTGTCGCTTCCCCGCCGCTCGTCGGGGCCCGGCCCCTTTTGCAGCCAGCCCCGGCGGATCAGCGGTTTGCGCAAGCGGGCGGGATGCGCGATCGCGGCGGGAATGTTCTCCAACAGCTCGGACGGGTCGGGATCCTCGGCAAAGGGACGGACCTCAAGTCGCCCCTCCACCATGCGGGCGGTGAACGCGCCCCAGTGGCTGCTGTGGGGCCGACCGGCTGTCCGATCCGTCTCCATCATCGCCTCGCGCCTCTTTCCGCTTTCACTCGATGTCGACCCGACGCGCCTGCATGGCCCGAAGCTTTTGCAGGACAGCGCCGACGGGAAGGGACCGCAGGACCAGAACCGCGCTCAAGGCGATAAAGACGGCGCTGATCGGGTGGTCGATGAAGGTCATGGGGTCGCCGCGCCCCAAAAGGAGCGCCCGGCGCAAATGCTGCTCCATCAGCGGCCCCAAGACGAAGCCCAGGAGAAGAGGCGGCGCCGGATAGCGAAACAGCGACAGCACATAGCCCACGACACCGAAGATCAGCATCATATAGACGTCGAAAATGCTGTTTCGGATGCTGTAGACGCCGATACAGACGAACACCAACATGATCGGATAGAGAATCCGCGGCGGAATCGCCAACATGCGCACCCAGATGCCGATCAAGGGGATGTTCAGCACCAAAAGCAGGATGTTGCCGATCCAGAAGCTGGCCGCGAGCCCCCAGAAGATGTCGGCGTGATTGGCGATGAAGTCGGGACCCGGCGTGATGCCGTGGATCATCAGCGCCCCGATCAGGACCGCGACGACCACGTCGCCCGGGACGCCGAGCGTCAGGGTCGGAATGAAGGCGGTCTGCACCGAGGCATTGTTGGCCGCTTCCGGGGCGGCGATGCCTTCGATCGCCCCTTTGCCGAACTTCTTCGGATCCTTCGAGATCTGGGTTTCCGCCACATAGGCCAGATAGGCGGCAAGCGCCGGCCCGGCACCCGGCATCGCCCCCACCATCGACCCGATCCCCATGCCGCGAAATGTCGGCATGACGGCTTCGCGCAACTGAGCGCGGGTCGGCAGCATATCGCGCAGCCGCACCGAACTCGCCTTCAGGAGCACCGGCCCCTTTCCGGAAAAGCTCGACAGGATCTCCGCAACCCCGAACAAGCCGATCGAGAGCGCCACCAGGCTAACGCCTTCGGCCAGATCGAGGACCCCACCGGTGAAGCGAAACTCGCCGGTGTATTTGTCGGTACCGATCATCGACAGGCCGAGGCCGGCGACCACCATGGTCATCCCCTTGACCGGGGACCCGATGGAGAGCGTCGAGGCCGCCACCAACCCGAGAAGCATGACGGAGAAATAGTCCGCGGACGAAAAGTTCATCGCAAACGCGGAGATCACGGGCGCCAGCCCCATCACCAGGACGATCGCCATGGTCCCGCCCGCGAACGAACTCAGCGTGGTGATCATCAAGGCCACGCCGGCCTGACCCTTCTGCGTCATCGGGTAGCCGTCGAGGCAGGTGACGGCGGCCGTAGCGGTGCCTGGAATGTTGAGCAAGATGGACGCCGTGGAGCTGCCGTACTGAGCGCCGTAGAAGATGCCCGCGAGCATGATCATCGCGGTCGTCGGCTCAAGATAGAAGGTAATCGGCAGGCATAGGGCGATCGCGGCCAGCGGCCCGAGCCCCGGCAGAACCCCCACGAAGGTTCCGATCGTCACACCGACGAAGCAGAACAGGATATTGTGCGGCGAAATCGCGGTATCGAACCCGGCGATGATGTTATTCAGAAGGTCCATGGCCTCACCCTCCGAAAATCGTGAAGGGCAGGCGGAAGCCGTAGATGAACAGCGCCACGCATCCCACGCACATCGCGGCAATGACGATCAGCGTCGACATCCAGTGGACCTTGCCGTAGGCGAACGTGCCGATCAGCATCAGGACGATCGTTGCCGGCACCAGGCCGAACGGTTCGACGAGCAAGGCCCAGGCGATCACGGCGACGATGATCAACGCCACGGGAAGCGGCGGCGACACCTCCACCTCGATCTTCTTGCGCACCGCGTTGACCAGACAAGCCAAGGCGCAAAGGCTGAGCATGCAGCCGATGAGGAACGGCATTGCGCCCGGTCCGATGCGACGCAGCGAACCGAGGCCGTGACCGTAGGCGACGACCGAAAAGCCGACGCCGATAGAAAAGAGGACAAGCGCGATCGCGATATCCGCGTATTGCGCTCCTCTGATGTGTCTTTCGGTTCCCATCTGATCCTACTGGCTTTTTGTGCGGACACTTCTACGAGTGTCGTCCTGTCAAATGCTCCGGGAAGCCCGACCCCTCATCCCGCTCCAAAGGCTGTTTTGGACCCGGCTCGATCGGGCCGGATCACCATGATTGCAGGACGGTCAGGGGCTTGAAGCAGCGCTTGCGGCCGCTTTATCCGCTTGCGCCAAGTCCAATCCGAACAAGCGACCGGCCCCGATGTCCGTCGGCGGCAATCCCGCGCCCCGCATGGCGCGCCAGAGCGTGGCCGAATTGGAGGAGATCACCGGACGGTCCAATTCCGCCTCCAGGGCGGCGATCTGATCCATGGACCGCAAGTTCGTGCAGCTCAGAAAGACGGCGTCGCACTCGGCAATCTCGGCCCAGTGACGCAGCGCCAAATCCGCCACCTCGCGGGAGCTGATTTCCCGGATCATCTCCGAGCGCGCACACTCAAAACTGGTATCGCCGCGCACCGGGTAGCCGGCCTTGTCGAAAAAATCGACCTCGAAGCCGTGGATATCCGCCGGATAGGGGCTCAAGAGAAACAGGCGCCGCGCCTTCAGAGCGTCGAACGCATCCAACACCGCACGGGTGGTCGTCACCGCCGGCACGCCGACACAGGCGCTGATCCTGTCGGCGATGGTGTCGAGCGCATCTGCTTCGCCCAGAAAGCTGCCGGACGTGCAGGCATAGAGAACGATCCGAACGTCGATGCCGGCCAGGAGCTTCGCCTGCTGTTCGACGCTGTCCATCATCCGGATCAGCGAAGCCTGGGTGAGTTCGGCCCCCTCGCGCGGCAGGCGGGTGAAATGCGCGCTCACCCCTTCCGGCAGATGGCGCGGAAATTCGGTTTCGCACGCCACGTTGCGTTCGGGAATGACGAAACCAAGCCGGATGGGACCGGCGAACTCCGGGTTTAGCGGGTCCATGAACGCATGTCCTTTGGAAGCCGGCCGCGTCCCGCTCAGATGGCTGGAACCGATCACGGTTCGGGACCCTGACTGAGGCCCGAACTCGTCGTCATCTGGCAGGCCCGGCCTGCTTGAGCACTTCCCGTTCGGATCGGTTGAACCCGAACGGGAAGGACTTGCTCAATCTGTTGACTTGAGAGCCGTGTCTTGCGGATCAGGCGGTCCCGCCCGATCGGACACCGCCCCGGTGTCAGTTCGGTGCTTTCGCGTCGGCAAGCTCGACCATGTGGGCCCAGTTCTTGATCTCCGAGGCCACGAACGCCTTGAACTCCTGCGGAGTGGAGCCAACCGGAACCGAGCCGAGTTCCTTGTTGCGCTGGATGACGTTGTCGTCCTTGAGCGCGGCAGCCGCCGCCTCGTAGATCTTGTTGACCACGTCGTCGGGCGTTCCCGCCGGGGCGAAAATGCCCTGCCAGGAAATGGCCAGGATGCTGTCGGCGCCCGCTTCGGCGAAGGTCGGAACGTCCGGCAGGAGCGGATTGCGCTGGGGCGCCGTCACGGCAAGCGGCTTGGCGGTGCCCGACTGGATTGCCTTCATCGCGCCCGGCAAGTTGTTGATGGCGATCTCGATATCGCCGGCCGCCAGCGCGTTGTTGACTTCCGCCCCGCTGTCATAGGGGACGTTCTCCATCTCGACGCCGTAGACGTCCTTGATCAGCTCGAAGGTAAGATAGGGCGAATTGCCGACACCGGGCGTCGCGTAGAGCTCTCCCGGATTCGCCTTCAGGTAGCTCATCAGATCCTGAACCGTATCGAATTCGGAATCCGTGGCGACCAGCAGCACGTTCGGCTGCTCGACGAGCTGCGAGACGGGTGCGAAATCCTCAAGCACGTTGTAGGGGATGGTGTCGGCATAGAAGGCCGGCGCGATCGCCTCGCTCGACACGTTGCCCATCAAGATGGTGTAGCCATCCGGATCGGCGTTCGCCACGACGGCGGACCCGACGGTGCCGCCCGCGCCGGGACGGTTTTCGATCACCACCGGCTGACCCAGCGTGTCGCCCATCGGTTCGGCCACCAGGCGGGCGATGATGTCGGCGGCGCCGCCCGGCGCCCACGGGACGATCATGGTCACGGGACGCTCGGGATAGCTTTGAGCCTGCGCCGAGCCGATGAAGGCCAAAGAAAGCGTGCAGAGGGCCGCCGCGGCAGCCGTGAAATGTCTCATAGTCTTCCCCTCAGTTCGTGGTTCGTGAAAAGGCGGCTGTTGTTGTTTTTGTTGGTCTGCGGTCAGACGGACACGTCCGACCATTCAAGCGCGACGAATGCGATGCGATCGCCGGTATGAACCACCGGATCCTTGCGGATGCCGATGATCAGCACGTCCTGCTCCATCGCGGGTTCGGTGATGAGGCGGCCTGTCAGGGTGCAGATGGTGCCGAGCGGATCGCCGGCCGCGACCGTCGTGGCCGGAACGAGCGGCGTGCGAAACAACCCGCCTTCCCGGCTCATCACATGGGTGCGGCGGGTCACCCGGCGCAATGTCGGGGCCGGATCGCGCATCGGCGCAGACAAGAGGCCCATCTCCGCCGCCACGCCGTAGAGGCCCGCCACGCCCTGACGGATGCACTCGGCGTTGGTCTCGCTGCCCGACCCGAGCTCGACCATGAAGGCCGGCTTTCCCCGCGACAGCATCTGATAGTCGATCGCGCCGGGAATGTTGCCGGGCAGCTCGCCCGCTCCCGCCTTCACCGCCATCCGGCACGCTACGGCCGGACGAAAATGGCGGATCATCGAAAACAGCTTCTCTTCGCCGACGCCGCCGTCGGGGTGCAGCTTGTAGACCGCATAAGGGTCCGAATTGAAAAGATTGTTCATGGTGTGCATGGAGATCAGCACATCGGCGTGCGCCGCGGCGGCGTCGAACAGCGCTGCCGACATTTGATCGGCCACCAGACCGTTCAGGTTGCCGGGAAAGGTCTGGTCGAGATCCTGCTCATCCTGGGGCGCAGTCTTGCGCCGGGCGTCCAGCGCCAGCGGATTGGCCGTCGGAGTCAACACCACGGAGCCCGACAGAGTGCCGGTGTCCAACGCCTCGATGAAGTCGAGCCCGGCCCAGATGCCGTTGATCTCGTTGCCGTGGACTTGGCCGGAGATCCAAAGGCACGGGCCGGGATTGCGGCCTTTCAGGATGACGAAAGGCAAGCCGATTTCGGATCCGGAGGCGAAGCTGCCCACCCGAATCCGGCCTTCGGTCAGGCTTTCCGGCGCAGCCGAAGCAAAAGCCTCGGCGAAACCGGCCTCCGTCGAAATGCGCGCTTTGCTCATCGTTTTTTCCGCTGCTCGTTACTTGGAAAGGGCCGTTAAACCAGCCTCCAGATCGGCGATCAGATCGTCGGGATCTTCGAGACCGACATGCAGCCGGACGAGCGAGCCGCCCTCCGGCAAGGCATCGTGCTCGCGCTTGGGATGCGGCAAGGTCACCAGGCTTTCAAAGCCGCCCCAGCTCGATCCGATGCCGAAATAGCGAAGCCCGTCGGCGAAGCGGACGACCGCCGCGTGGTCGTCGGAGGCGAGCGTGAACGCGAACAGGCCCGAGGCGCCCCGGAAATCGCGTTTCCAAAGGGCATGATCCGGGTGGCTCTCCAAAGCCGGATAGTGGACAGCCGTGACCTCCGGCCGCTGTTCCAGCCAGCGCGCCACCTTCAGCGCGTTTGCCTGATGACGCTCCAGCCTGAGCGCCATCGTCCGCAAGCCGCGCAGCGCCAAATAACAATCGTCCGACGAGGTGGAATAGCCGAGCAGCCCGACCAGGTTGCGCACGGTGCCCCAAGTGGCCTCCGAGCAGACCACGATCCCCAGCATCGCGTCGGAATGGCCGACGATATATTTCGTGCCGGCGTGGATGGAGATGTCCACGCCCCGTTCGAACGAAGGGAATAGGAGCGGCGTCGCCCAGGTGTTGTCGTTGATGAGCGGAATGCCATGGCCGGCGGCGACCGAGGCAATCGCCGGGATGTCCTCCAGCTCGAACGTGGCCGACCCGGGGCTCTCGCAATAGATCGCCACCGTCTCCGGCCGCACGCGAGCGGCAATATCCGCTCCGATCCGAGGAGGGAAATATTCGACGTCCACGCCGAGCTCGCGAAGATAGCTGTCGCAGAGATTGCGCGTTGGGCCGTAGACATTGTCGGTCACGAGCAGATGCGTGCCCGGCCGGGCATAGGCGAGCAGCGTGGCCGAAATGGCGGCAAGGCCCGACGGCAGCACGATCGCGCGGTAGCCGCCCTCCAGCTCCGCAACCGCATCGGCCAACGCAAACGCCGTGGGCGTGCCATGCCGTCCGTAGCGCAGCGTGGTGTACTTCTCCTTGCCGGCGGCGTCGTAGGTTTCCATGTCCGGAAACAGGACGGTGGACGCCCGGACAACCGGCGGATTGACGGACACCGGCCCGTCCTTGGCATGAGGCCGTCCCAACCGCGCGATCTTGGTGTCTGTCTTCACAGCGCCCTACCTTGCCTTCTGCAGGGTCTGAGCGGCCTCGCCGGAGGCGGCTTCCTGCGTGATGTCGGGCGCCGGACCGCGCACGAAGACGCTCTTTTCCTGCTCGTCCATCCGCGCGATCAGCCCCTTCTCCCAGGCCAGATACTGCCGGGCGGATTCCAGGACACCGTCGTGGCGGTCATGAACGAAGAACAGGAAGTCGATCATCTCGTCGTCGTCGGGGACGTCCGGCGTCGCAACTACCGGGAGCCCGGCCCGTTTCCAGTCGTCGGGACCACCGTCCAGCACGCGCACGTCCGCAAAACCGGCCTCGGTCAAATCCTCGGCCACGAAGCGACGCGCGGCGGGATCCTGGCCGGCCACGATCACCGTGCGCGCGGTATCGAGCCCCAGCGTCGACAGCCGCGGCCGGATCGCCCATGCGGCACCGTCGATATGGGCCTGGCGGTAGGCGCGCCCTTTCGAGGCGTCGATGAGCTGCGCGCCTGCCTTGACGGCCCCGGCGACGTGCTGCGGCGAAACCATCGACAGACCCTTGGTCCAATCGGGACCGGCCTGGGGCGGCTCCGCCAACTCGCGCACGTCGAGATCGAGGATAACGGCGTCGTGCCCCATGCGGCGCAGCCAGAATGCGGTGGTGGCAGCGCGGATGTCGCGGTTGTCCACCAGCACGATCCGGGCACCGCGCACGCCCACCCACTGGTCGGTCGCCTGGACGAGCTGCCCGCCGGGCGCATGTTGCGCACCGCGCAGTGTTCCGCGCTGAAACTCTTCCGCACTGCGCACATCGAGCAGGTAGGTGGTGCGATCGGTTTCGCGCAGCCAGCCGTCCAACTGAGCGCGCGAAACGAGCGGCAGATCGTTCGCGGCGAGGAAGGCGCTCCGCCGGGCCGCCACATCGGCCAGCGTGCGAGCGCCGGGCTCCGGCAACGGCAGCGGCTCGGAGCCGTACTGGAGCTTGAGGCCGGCGAGCTGCCACCCTTGCGAACCATTGCGCAGCGCGTGAACCGGGTTCGTCAGACCGAGGCTGCGCAACGTCTGCGCACCGATGATGGACCGGGTGCGGCCTGCGCAGTTGATGACGATGCGGGTGTCGGGCTTTTGCACCAGTTCGCCGATGCGCAGACCCAGCTCCGCGTTCGGACAGGAACGGGCGGTCGGAATGTTCATCTTGGCGAACTCGTCCGGGCCGCGCCCGTCCAGGACCACCAGGTCCTCGCCCGAGCGGATCATCTCATCGAGCTCTTCGGCCGCGACCGACGGCGTGCCCATGTCGCTCTCGACCATTTCGCCATAGGCCTTGGAAGGCACGTTGACGCCTTTGAAGAGCCCGTAGCCGGCAGCTTCCCAGGCCGGAGCGCCGCCGGTGAGGACGAACAGGTTGGCATAGCCGAGGCGGGCGAGCTTCTGCGCCGCGCGCGCAGCGACACCGTCGCCGTCATCGAGGAGAACCGTTCGCGCCGACAGGTTCGGGACCAGGCGCCGCGTCTCCGCCTCCAGCCGGCTGAAAGGGCAATTGACCACGAAGAAGGGATGCCCCTCGCCGTATTGCCCATGCTCGCGGACGTCCAGAAACGCGATCTCTTTCCCATCCGACAGGGCGGCTTTCACCTCCTGCGGCGACAACTCTGACATCATCGAAATCGTACTGCCCCTACTTCAACGCTGCGTCTTCACGCCGATCGGCATGATTTTGGTCGTGCCCGCTTCAAGGTCGAAAACGAGACGCTCACTCAGCGTTTCGAGAGGACGTCCGTAGATGTGCAGGTGCCGGATCGGCTGCTCGCCGTGGATCTCCACGTGATGCACATCGTCGGGCATCAGCGCCACGCCGGTCCCCGGCTCCACCGACACCACGCGATCCACGCGGAGCTGGCCGCGCCCCGGCACGCTGCCGTCGTCGAGGCGCTCGTACAGCGTGTTCTGCTCGGCGCCGTCCACGGCAGCGATGCAGGCCCAGGTGGTGTGGTTGTGCGGCGGGATCTTCTTTCCCGGCAGCATGACATTGAGATAGAGCGTCAGGCCCTGCGGGTCGTCCTGCGCGATGAGATAGCGCGCCTGGCGTTCGTCTGCGGCGGGAAGCGGAAAGACGTCCTCGCTCCAGAGCTCACGTTTGGCGGCGAGCCCGATCAGCTCGTTCTTGACCTCGTCCAGAGCGGGGCGATTCGGCCCATCGGCCATCACGCTCCTGACCTTGGTCAGGACTGCTTCGACTTCCTCGTCACGAGTCATCGGTTATCGTGCCTCTAGCTTGCAAACGCGCGCCCTGCCGGGAGGGCGTCGAAGAGTGCTAGCAGCCGGCGCAGAGGCGGCACCAATTCAAACTTCGGAGAAAAGCATTAGCAATGCTAATATATAGACACCAAACATAGGCCCAAGAGGACCAGGATCTAATCTATCTGCTCACCCTATGGGCACGCTTCGCACAGAGGCACAGCGCGTTAATTAGCCGGCGCAGATTTGCTCGAACAGGGTGTTGGCCGCCTGCGAGAGCGGCGCGTTGCTGTGATAGATGTAGAAATTGATGTCCGGCAGAGGCGGAAGCCCCTCCCGCTCGCCCAGGACCTTCAGCTCCGGCCTCAGCATTTCCGGCGTTCGGGCCGTGGTGCCCAACCCCGCATTGAGCGCAACGTGAATGCTCGACAGATTGGGACAGGTATAGCGCTCGATGTGGGGCACGCCGCGCTGTTCGAGCGCATTGAGCGCCATGCGGCGGAAGATGGAGGGCTCGTCGGCCAAGACCAGCGGCACCGGCTGGCGCCGATCGAGCTCGAACGAGGCCGCCGCGATCCAGATCGTCGGAGACGTCCGTAGAAGCTTGCCCCGGAAGCGCTCCGAATGACGCGTCGTCAGCGTCATGTCGAGACGGCCATTTTCCAGATGGACCATCAGGTTCGGGCTGCGATCCACCGTCAGCATCACATGAACACGCGGATTGGATCGCGCAAAGTTGGAAAGAAAGCGCGGCAGGATCGAGTCGGCCACGTCGTGCGGCGCGCCGATCCGCACCTCACCGCTCTGCTGGGAGGAATTGACCGTAAACACGGCCTGATCGTTCAGCGCGATGATCTGGCGCGCATAGGTCAGGAGGTTCTGGCCCGCCTCGTTGAGCTTGCGCTGCCGGCCGACCTTTTCGAAGAGTTGCTGGCCCAAAGCGTCTTCGAGCCGACGCATCTGCTGGCTCACGGCGGACTGGGTGCGAAAGATGCGCCGCGCCGCCGCCGAGAAGCTTCCCTCTTCCGCAATCGCGACGAAGGTGCGCAACAGCTCCGTTTCGAGATTGATTAGCATCGATACATTCGCGACAGGCCCGTTTCAGGCGAGCTTTTGGCTCTGACCCCGGCCTCAGGCGCGGACATGCAGTCGCGCCGGTCGAAGTCATCGGTCACGGAGGCGGCGCCGGCGACAGCCCGAACGGCGCCGCGGCTCACTCACATGCCGGCCGGCCGGATCACCCGCGGATCTCCTTCGGCGAAACACCGAACCTTTTGCGAAACGCCACGGAGAGATGGGCGGGGCTGAATCCAACCTTATAGGCGACCGAAGCGACATTCATATCGCCGGCGGCAAGCATTTGAAAGGCCGTATCCAGCCGCAGGGTTTGCACATAGTCCGCGACGGTCGTCTCGAACGCCAACTTGAAGCCCGCCGTCAGCTTCCGCCGGTTGAGACCGACGCGCAGGCTGAGTTCGGAGAGCGACGGAGGCCGGTCGAAACACGCGTCCAGGATGTCGCGCGCGGCATGCAGCTTCGCAAGATCATCCGTGGTCAGACGGACGCTCGGCGGCGGAGCCTCGTCGAAGGCATCGAGCATAAGACCGGCGACCTGCATCGCCATACCCGCCCGCAACAAAGGCGTGCCGGCGCCCTTGCGACGAGGACCCGCCGCCTCCGCCCCGAATGCGCAGATGCGCTGGCTGGCGGGCGCGACGGCAAGCTGCGGACGGTCGGTGTCTTCCACCCGCAAGGCTCGTCGGATTCCCTCCAAATCCGACGAAAACTGCGTGTCCAAAAACGACGCCGGCAACGTCACCAACGTGAAATGGATTGCGTTGCTGGGCTCGAACGACTGAAGCCCCTCCTCCTCGTGACAGTTCCAGATCGCACAGACCGCCGGACCGGCGACACGGACCTGCTTCGTCTTCGGCAGCTTGCACAGAAGCGCGCCCGAACGAACCAGAACCAGCTTCAGCCCCCGATGCAACTGCTCGTGTTCCCACGTTTCCTGAAGCCGCCGGATCGTACCGCTATGGAGGGATATGGCATCGTCGTGCATGGGAGCGATCGCGTCAGGATACATAGATGCTTGATTTGAAGTCACCGGCCCGAAATTCGAAGTCTTCTATTAGAAATAATTTACAAGAATGCCTCCACCACCTCGCATATCGAGCGCTCTTTCGCCCCAGATCCGCAGCAAACAACATAAGTTAGAGGAGTTCTTTTCTAGCGAACCAGTCGACCGTCGGCGATCGGGAGCGTCGCCTAAAAGATGAGTGCCGCCGTCTAAAGGCGCATTTGTTGCCGCTTCTGCGGGAGCATGCAAGTCACAAAATCTGACTTCTTTGTTCAGGTTTCGAGGCTCCCATGATGCGTCTTCCCCCCCATCGCCGCCCGGTCAGCGAGCGCACCCTTCTCCTCGTCGGAGGTCTGATCCTGCTGTTCGGCAATGCCGCCTCGGCCCAGCAAGATGCGGCGGTTCTCGACCAGATCGAAATTTCGGCGGAACGCGCGGACGGCCCGGTGAACGGCTACGTTGCGCGACAAAGCTCGACCGCAAGCATGACCGGCACGCCGATCCTGGAAACGCCGCAGTCGGTGTCGGTCGTCGGGCGCCAGGAACTCGACGACCGCCAAGTCCAAACGACGACGGAAGCGCTTCAATATGTCCCCGGCGTCTTTGCGTCCACGAGCGCCGTTTCGCGCCGCTTCGACTATTTCAGCATCCGAGGGTTCGATGCCACGCTGAGCGGAATGCTGCTGGACGGCCTCCGCTCGACCACCGCCCAGTCCTATGTCCGCTACCAGCCCTACGGCATGGAACGCGCCGAAGTCCTGCGCGGCCCGACTTCGTTCCTGTACGGCCCGACCTCTCTCGGCGGCGCGGTCAACATGATCAGCAAGCGCCCGACCCGCGAGACGAGGCGCGAGATCGGCATCCAGACCGGCAGCTACGACCGCAAGCAGCTCCAGTTCGATCTGTCCGGCCCGCTCAACGACGACGAGAAGCTGTTTTATCGTCTCGTCGGCGTCGGTCGCTTAAGCGACACCCAGTTCGACTACGTTCCCGATGACACGGCCTATGTCGCGCCATCCTTCACCTGGGCGCCGGACGACCTGACCTCGCTCACCGTTCTGGCGTCCTACACCCACGACGTATTCGGGCCGCCGCGGCCCTATCTGCCGATTCAGGGGACGCTCCTTCCCAATCCCAACGGCGAGCTGCCCTGGAACACCTATCTGGACGGCAGCGACCTCCACAACAGCAACACCCAGGCGAACCTCGGCTACGAGTTCGACCACGCTTTCGACGAGCGGTGGTCGTTCCACTCCGCCGCCCGCTACACCCGAAACGAGCTGACCACCCAGACCCTGTCGGGAATGGGACTGGCGAGCGACATGCGGACCCTCAACCGGACCGCCTATCAGTTCGGGATCGTCGGCGACATTCTCTCAACCGACAACCACGCGACCGTCGATTGGGGTACGGGAGAGATCGAGGGCACGTCGGTGTTCGGCGTCTCCTACCGCCACACCAAGGAGGACTACTATCTCGACTACGGACGGGCCCCGAGCGTGGACATCTACAACCCCACGTACGGCACCGGCTTCTATGCCGGGACCCCGTTCACCCGGACCAAGCAGACCGGAAACGAGCTCGGGCTCTACACCGAAAACACCGTCACGCTGATGGATCGTCTGGTGCTGGATCTGGCCGGCCGGCAGGACTGGGCCTGGGTCGACACCGACGACCTGTTGACCAACACCTCCGCCAACCAGGACGACAACGCCTTCACCTATCGGGCGGGCCTTTCCTATCTGACGCCGTTCGGCATCGCCCCCTATGCCAGCTACACGACCTCGTTCCTGCCCGTGCTGGGTACGAACTTCTACGGCGAGCCTTACAAGCCGACGACGGGCGAACAGGTCGAGATCGGGGTGAAATACGAGCCGGAGACGTTCGACGCGCTGTTCACGGCCGCCTGGTTCCATCTGGCGCAGAACGACGTGTTGACGGCGGATCCGAACAACCCGCTCAACACCATTCAGACCGGACAGGTCACGTCGCGCGGGGTCGAGCTGTCGGCTTCCGTCAACGTCACCGAAGCGTTCCGCCTCGTCGCGAACTACACCTATCTCGACCAGGAGGTGACGGAGAGCACCGACCCCGTGGCGCTTGGAAACCGCCCGACCGGAGAGCCCGAACACATGGCTTCCGTGTGGGCGGACTATGAGCTCGTCACTGGGCCGCTTCGCGGGTTCGGGTTCGGAGCGGGCCTGCGCTATATCGGCTCCTCCTACGCCGACACCGCCAACACCATCACCGTGCCGGACACCACGCTGGTCGACGCGGCGCTGCGCTACGATTTCGGAAAGCAGTTCCCAGACCTGGACGGACTTCAGCTCAGCGTCAACGCGACCAACCTGTTCGACGAGCACTACTACACCTCCTGCTCCGCCCGAAGCTGCTCGGAGGGTTACGACCGCTCGATCATCGGCACGCTCAGCTATCGTTGGTGAGGAGGCGGAAATGGGATCCAAAGCCATGTTCGACACGATGGGACACACCGCGCGTCGCGTCCTGCTGACAGTCTTCGTCGCGGCCGGGCTGATCGCCACGCTGATACCCGCCACGCGAACGGCCTCCGCCGAGCCGATCACCGTCACCGACATGCGCGGCCGTAAGGTGACGTTGCCGGAACCGGCGGAGCGCGTCGTGCTCCCGGAGGGGCGCCATATCCTGACGCTGGCGCTTCTCGACGACGACCCGGCTTCGCTGCTGGCGGGCTGGGGCAACGATCTGGAGCGCTATTCGCCGGCGACCTATGAGGCGGTGGCGAACGCGTTTCCGGCGGTCCGCTCGCTGCCGATCGTCGGCGGAGCCGCGGGCCAGACCGTATCGATGGAGGCGATCATCGCGGCCGATCCCGACCTGGTCGTCTTCACCTTGTACGGCCCCGCACCGGAAGGCCTCGACCGGTTGGACGCGGCCGGAATCCCCTACGTTTTCGTCGATTTCTTCCAGGAGCCGCTGCGGAAAACGGTGCCAAGCATGCGCCTGCTCGGCGCGGTTCTGGGCCGTGAAGACCGGGCCGAAGCCTTTGTCGCGTTCTACGAGCAGCACATGAACGCTGTTGCCGAGCGCCTGTCGGGGACGGAGCGCACGCCCGATGTCTTCTTCCATCTCAACCCGAACGGCCGCGACTGTTGCGTGACCTCCGGTCCGGGAAATATGAGCGACTTCATCGCGGCCGCCGGCGGCCACAATATCGGAGCCGACAAGGTGCCCGGCGCGATCGGACGGCTTAGCCTGGAATATGTCCTCGCCGCCGACCCGGATTTCTATCTCGCCGGTGGCGGCTCCACGGTCAGCCCGGGCGGCCTGAAAATCGGGCCCGGCGTGTCTCCGGACGAGGCCCGGACGACGCTTGAGCACGTAGCCGAAACGCCCGGCGTCGCGCGGCTCGGCGCGATCGAGACCGGACGGGGCGCCGGCATCTGGCTGTTCTTCTTCGACAATCCGCTGTTCTTCGTCGGCGTCGAAGCGATGGCCACCCTGCTCCATCCCGAGCTGTTCGCCGATGTCGATCCAGAGCAGACGCTTGCCACCCTCGAGCGAGACTTCCTGTCCATCGACCTCGCCGGCACCTTCTGGATGCCGTTGCCGACCCCCGCACGATGAGGACAATCGAACCGGGCGAGGATGTCGCGCACCACCGCGACATCCTTTATGCCCATGCGCGCGCGGTCCGCAGGCGGGTCGGCTGGATTGCCGCGCTTGCGGCCATTCTCGTTGTCAGCGTCGTCCTCGACCTGATGACCGGGCCGGCGTGGTTGGGCGCCGGAGAGGTGGTGCGGAGCCTTCTGACCGGCGGCAGCGGCGGCGCGACGGCGGATGTCGTGGTCTGGCAGGTGCGGTTGCCGACCGCCTGCCTCGCCGTGCTCGTCGGCGCCAGCCTGAGCCTGGCGGGCACGGAGATGCAGACCATCCTGCGCAATCCGCTCGCCAGCCCGTTTACGTTGGGCGTGTCGTCGGCCGCAGCGTTCGGGGCGGCGCTTGCGATCGTGCTCGGGATCTCCCTGCCGCTGGTGCCGGAGGCGTTCGCGGTGCCGGCCAATGCGTTCGTCTTCGCGTTCGGCGCGGTGATGCTGATCCAGCTCATCGCGACCGTGCGCGGCGAAGACGGCAGCGCGCTGATCCTGTTCGGGATCGCCATGGTGTTCACCTTCAACGCACTCGTCTCCGCCATTCAGTTCGTGGCGCCGGCGGCCTCGTTGCAGGAACTCGTGTTCTGGACGATGGGAGGGCTTGGCCGTGCGGATCGGGTGTCGGTGTTTGCGACGGCGGCGGTCTTCTGCCTCGTGCTGCCTTTTTCGCTGGCGGCCGCCGTCCGGCTGACGCTGCTTGAGCTCGGCGAGGAACGGGCCCGCAGCCTCGGCGTATCGCTGCAGCGCCTGCGCTTCGGGTGCCTGGCCCGGGCGAGCCTGCTCGCCGCAACGGCGGTTGCCTTCGCCGGCACGATCGGCTTCGTGGGACTGGTCGGGCCGCACGTCGCCCGGCTCATGGTCGGGGACGATCATCGCCTGCTTCTGCCGGCCTCCATCCTGTCCGGCGCCGCCATCATGTCGCTATCGAGCATCGCCGCGAAGCTGGTTCTGCCCGGCGTGATCATGCCGATCGGGATCGTCACGACACTGGTCGGGCTGCCCTTTTTCGTGATGCTGCTTTTCGGTCGGCGGCGCCGCGGATGACCGAGGGCGCGCCGGAAAACCGCCTCGTGGTGAGAGGGTTGTCGGCCTCCTACGGCGCGAAACCGATCCTCACCGACGTGGACGTGCCGGATCTGGTCGCCGGCTCCATCACCGTCTTCGCCGGCCCGAACGGCGCGGGAAAATCGACGCTCCTTCGCGCGCTTGCCGGAGCCACGCCGGCAAGCGGCGAGGTTGTCTACGGATCGCGCAATCTTCTGGCGCTCTCCGAGCGCGACCGCGCCAAGGTCGTCGGTTTCGTGCCCCAGGCAGGCCCCGGGGCCACCCGGCTGACGGTGATCGATGCCGTGATTGCGTCGCTGCGTCTATTTGCCGGAAGCCTGTCCGCCGGCGAGACGAAGCGCGCCGCGTGCGCTACCCTCGATCGGCTGGGCATTCTCAACCTCGCCTTGCGACCGCTGGCAGAGCTATCGGGCGGCCAGCGCCAGCTTGCCGTTCTGGCGCAATCGCTCGCGCGGCAACCTCGCGTGCTGCTGCTCGACGAGCCGACCAGCGCCCTCGATCTGAGGCACCAGTTCGAGGTGATGTCGGTCGTGAAATCGATTGCCGCAGAAGGCCGCATCGTCGCGCTGGTCCTACACGACCTGTCGCTGGCGGCGCGCTGGGCGGACCGGATCGTGTTTCTGAAGGCCGGCCGCATCGTCACATCGGGCCCGACCGGTGACGTCCTCCGTCCGGCCACCCTGCACGATGTCTACCAGGTCCATGCCGATGTGAAATGGGTCTCCGACGACGACCCGCACGTCACCATTGCGGACGTCGCGCGACCGGGCCCGGACTGACCCCACCCAACCATTTACACGAAGCGGCAACTTCACCCCTAAAGAAAATAGGATGAATTCTTCCATATTACTCAATAAATTCTAATAACTTCGGTAGCTTCTTCAGATAAAATATTCGAAAACGCATGCGCACAACGGAACGGCCCTCACTTGCCAGGCGCGAGACGATATGCAACCCTAAATTTACTCCTGGATAGAATGGAGGCCTATGATGGGAACCCCAAGTAATTTCGAACAGCTCGTTTTGGAATTGGTCAACAGGGCAAGAGCCGATCCGTTGGGAGAGCTGGAAAAGCTCATTCCGAGCGCATCTCCGATTGTTGGCATCCAGGATAACATCACAAGCGCTCTTCAGTACTTTAATGTAAGCTATGATTTACTTGCCTCTCAATTATCCGCAACGCCAGCGGCGGCTCCTTTGGCCTGGAACGATTTTCTGGGCGCTTCGGCCGATCAGCATTCCGACTTGATGATTCAATATGATCAGCAATCTCACAACCTACCGGGCGAGGGTGGGCTGCTCGACAGAGTAGAAAGCGCTGGGTATACGGGCCTAAGGTCTATTGCGGAGAACATTTACGCCTATACCCAGGACCCCCTGCATGGTCATGCAGGTTTCTATATCGATTGGGGGCTTGGTCCCGGCGGGATTCAGGACCCACCAGGGCACCGGTTATCGATCCTCAATCCCGAGATGACAGAAATCGGGGTTGGCGTTAGCGAAGTGGCGAATCCCGGGCTCAATGTTGGCCCTTTTACAATGACGCAACACATCGGCACGCGCTGGAATGCCGATTCAATGCTTGTCGGCGTCGTCATTCGCGACAGCGACGACGATGATTTCTATGACCTCGGCGAAGGAGTCGGGGATGTCACGATCGAGGCAAGGGGATCCGCCGGCACCTTCACAACGACAACATCCTCTTCCGGCGGGTATACACTCGCGCTTCCCGAAGGCAGTTACGATGTGACTTTTTCTGCTAGCGGCGGCGCGGAAACGCTGACGGATTCCGTAACCATTGGTCAGCAGAACGTAAAGCTTGATGCAGATTTAAACTCGATAAATGGCGGAGGAGAGCCCGCCGAGCCGGATTTCGACCTTCTGGCGCTTTCCATATCGGAGCAAACCGCAGCGCTCTACGTCGGGTATTTTGGACGAGCGCCGGATCCTGGCGGACACTCTTTCTGGAACGATGCGTACCAGGCGGTTCTCGGGGACAATCGCGCCCCTATCGACATTATGGAAGATTTTTCAGAGCATTTCCGGCTTCAGCCGGAAACATGGGATAAATATGACTTCCTCAATCCTGACAACCAAGGCGCGATAGAAACGGGAGTGGTGCGAGACTTTATTGAGGATGTCTACACCAACATTTTCAATCGATCGCCATCTGAAGTCGGCTTGGGATACTGGTCCGATATTATCGAAACCAGGCTCGATAGAGATGAGGAGGTCGGTGACATCGTCACCCAGATTATATTGGGCGCCCAGGACGGAGCTTCGGTCGACTGGGATGGGGATGGAATTGAAGAGACCGTATACGATGCATCGACGATATCGAATAAAGTTACGGTCGCAAATTACTACTCTGAAGAGACATCAGAGGATGAATTCAGCATGTCAGAGGCAATTTCTATAGTTGGATCGGTAACGTCCGACCAGCAATCGGTGATCGACGCATTTGCTTTAGTCTGAGCGTCAGGCAATTGGATTTTCGACGTTCTGCCGTCCGCACTCGCCCCCCTTCGATGGGGGAGGTATTCGCCAGGGAGGCGTTCCCACACCGGCAACGCCGAAGCAGGCGTTGCACTTCGCTCGTAAAAACATGAGAAATCGTGTCTCCGCCCGTGTGGAAATCGTTTCGCTCCGATAGGCGGAGATTTCGTTCCGGCCGACGTGGCAATCACCTCGCTTCGCCGCAATAGATCCTCAACGCTCGCCTGCTATCCTCGGCCCTGATCCCCTGACCGGCCGGGAGGAAGCACGTGACCTATGCCTATCTCTTGATTGCGATCTGCTGCGAGGTGGTGGCGACGTCGGCGCTGAAGGAGACCCACGGCTTCACCCGGTTGACGCCGTCGATTGTGACGGTGATCGGCTACGCGCTCGCCTTCTACTTCCTGTCATTGCCGCTGAGGACGATCCCGGTCGGCGTGGTCTACGCGGTCTGGTCCGGGGCCGGCATCGTGCTGATTGCCGCCATCGGCTTCTTCGTGTTCCGCCAGAAGCTGGACCTCGGCGCCCTCGTCGGCCTGGCGCTGATCGTCTCCGGCGTGCTGGTGGTCAACCTGTTCTCCAACACGCTGAACCATTGACCTCTCCGACTGGCCGTACGTCCCTGCGCCATTGACAAAGCCTGTCGATCCCCACCCGGTAAGGCTGGATTGTTCACACCGCCATCCCCGAACTGCAGCCGGGAACGGCGGCCGCACAGGGATCGACCTTGCTCTACGCAGGCAGCTCGAATGCGGCGATGTGGTTGTCCCAAGCAATGTTGGGATCTTCCCGCACGAGCCCGCCATTCTGCCAGAGGTGGCCGCGTCCATCGCTGTAGACGAAGCCGGAGCCGAACGACGTGAGCCCGCACACATCGGGCACGTCGCGGTCGGCCAGCACTTGCCGGCTCTCCACGTCGAACACGGTCATCGCGCCCCCGCGCGGGCTGGTGCTCGCCACCCGCTTGCCGTCGCGGCTGGTCGCCATCGCGCCGATATAGTGGTTCATGTGCCGGTAGATCTCCGGGTCCGCCGCCACTGGGCGTGCCTCGCCGCCGCGCTTGTGGCTGCCGACCAGCTCGACCTCGTCGGTGAGCGGCCCTTCATACTGTCCGCCGAACCAGACCGAGCCGTCGCCGGCTTCGCTCAGATGGCGGATCGACATTTTCTGATAGGCCGCCGGCAGCACCGCACGTTCGATCAGGTCGCCGGTTTCCGCATCGACATAGGCCAGGCACGGGTCCATCGTCGCCAGATTCAGCTTCATACGCGGAAAATCCGGATGGGTCGCAAGCCCGCCATTGGCGATCGCGATGGTGCGGCCATCGGACATCATCAGCGCCTGGTGCGGACCGATCCCGCCGGCATCGAGCTCTCCGATTCGAGCATAGTCCGCGCCAGCATCGTAAACGCCGATCACGCCGCGCTCTCCGTCGAAGTCGTTCTCGGTCGCATAAAGCAGCCGTCCGTCCGGCGAGAAAAAGCCGTGGCCGTAGAAGTGGCGATCCTCCGGCGGCGTGAACACCAGCTTGCGCTTGCGCCCGACGAGATCGATCACCATTGCGAAGCGGTCGGGACGGCGCGCGAACACCACCGCCGTGGTCCGGTCGGCGGTGACGGCGGCATCATGGCCGCGCCGCTCCAGCGGCACGGAAAACAGCACCCGGCCGTCGAGATCGAACACGGCGGCGACATTGCCGCCCCCTTCCTGACGGCAGGCCAGGAAAGCCGGCTGACCATTGGCATGGGCGAAACGGCAGAACGGGAGAAAGCCGAGGCTCGCCATTCCGGCGAGAACGGCGCGACGATCAAAGTCCATGGAAAAACTCCGATCCAATGGCCCTTTCAGGGCGCAGGCGGGGCGGTATTCCTGAAGGCGCGGGAAAGAGGAAGCGCATGTCCGGCTCCCGATCTGTTCGCAGGGCCGCTCAATCCCCATCGAGGGAATTGAAGCCCAGGATCAAACCAAAGGCGGCAGGATAGCGCTCGGCGAAGATGGTCTGCGCGCCTGCGATCGGAATGCGCGCATAGGAGAGCTGCTCGTGCCCCTCGGGACTTTCGGCAAGCGCGATCCAGGGTTCGCCACTGTCATGCAGCTCCGCCAGCACCCGCTGCGCCTCGCCGATCTGAAACCGCAGCGAGCCGGCATTGTAGGCCTCGTCGTCCGGCAGCAGGTCCGCCAAGCCGCCTTCGTCCTGGAGGGTGACGACCGCCTGAAGGTTCGCCTCCATCGACGGCAGCACCATGCCCGACCGCCAGAATGGCGCAAGCTTGGGTTTGGCATCGTCGGGCGTCTCGCCGATCAGCGCGCCGATCTTCATGTCGCCGACGATCTGAAGCTGCTCTTGGGCGGCGCGCAGGAACTCCTGTACCGCTTCGCCATGGGAGCGATAGACGGGATTGTCCGGGCCCGCACTTTCCATCAGCGCGCCATAGCCGTCCGCCGCCGTCCACCCGTTCAGAATCTCCCGTGCCGAGGTCGCGATCGCACCGGCGATGGTCTGGGCATAGCGGCAGCGAAAGCCCGCCGGCGGTTCGGCCAGCGGCGCGGCGTCATCGTCGAACAGCACATAGTCGAGCGCGATCAGCCCCTGGACCGCAACGCTCTTGTCGCGCAGGCTCGCCACATCGGTGGCGCTGTCGTCCTCGCTCGCCAGGATGGCTTGCACCTGGCGCATGCCGATGCCGCGCCGGTCCGGCCAGAAGAACAGGCGCTCGAACCGGTTGTCCTCCCGCGCCGGTCCGAATCGGTAAGGCTCGACGGCGCCAAAGGCGAGCACGAGGTCGGCGAAGCCGTCGCGGGCCGTGACCAAGGCTTCCGGGCTCGGGTCTTCGCAAAGCGCCGCGATCGCCGCCTCTTCGGCACTGGCCGTGCCCATCAGTCGCTGGTAGCCGGGCACGATCACCCGATCCACGATCCGGGCCACCGTCGGCTTGAACGCCAGCGGGTCTTCCGGTGGGTTCTGGGCCAAGGCCGGTCCGGCGGCCAACGCGGCGACTGCAGCCACGACGGGCACGGCGGAAAGGCGGACTGAGAGAAACCGCTTCATCACAAGGACTCCAGGAATCGGATCAGCGCCGCCCGGTCGTCCGGCGGCATTGCGGCAAAGGCGTCGCGCGCCGGTTCGGCTTCGCCACCGTGCCAGAGGATTGCCTCCGTGAGATTGCGCGCCCGCCCATCGTGAAGGAAGTAGGTGTGGCCACTCACGTCCTCGGTCAGGCCGATGCCCCATAGCGGGGCCGTCCGCCACTCCGTCCCGTCAGCGTCGCCGACCGGCCGATTGTCCGCAAGCCCCTCCCCCATGTCGTGCAGAAGCATGTCGCTATAAGGCCAGATGAGCTGGAAGCGGTGCTCGGGGTTCTCGGCCTCCCGGCTGGTGACATATTTGGGCACGTGGCACGAGGCACAGCCGGCGCCGTAAAACAGCGACTTGCCCTTCAGAACCTCCGACTCCTCAACATCGCGGCGGGCAGGCACCGCCAAGTTCTTGGAATAGAAGGTGACGAGCTCCATCACCGGGTCGGGCGCTTCGGTCTCGCCGAGGCGCGCCTGGACCCCGCTCAGCCGCTCCAGGCAGGCTGGCTGGTTCTCCGTGCAGTCGCCGCTGGGGTCGGGCACCTCCGGCGTGGAGATGCCGATGTCGCCGGAAAAAGCGTTCGCCGACTGCAAGCGCACCGTCGGCATGGATGCCTTCCAGCCGAACCGGCCGAGCGTCAGCTTTGCCGTTTCAGGGTCGCGCACCAAGTTGGGTTTGCCGGAAATGCCGTCCCCGTCGTCATCGTCCGGATCCGCATGGGCCAGGATATCGGCGGGATGGATCGCTTCCAGAAGGCCGAGGCCGATCATCGGCTGCGCGACCCGGGGCGACAACATGATTTCCGGGTCGGGCGGCCCGTAGCCCGGCTCGCCGAGAGCGTAGCTGGGCTGGCGCAGATGGACCACCTCGCCGCCCGCAAGCTCGACGGGCACCTCCTCGTAGGTGATCACCATCTTGCCCTCGGCGGGAAGCCCCGGCACCGCAAAGTCCTGAAGCTGGCCGCCATAGGTCGGATCGGGCACGAACAGCAGCGCCTTGGTGGCCAGCGCCTCGCGATCGGCTTCGGTCTTGGGCGGCACCGACAGGCGCAGGAACATGGAAGTGGCGAGATCGTCCGGCCCGTCCGGCGGATGGCCGCGCCCGTCCTTCAGATGGCAACGCTGACACGAGCGCGCATTGTAGAGCGGCCCGAGACCGTCCGACGCCTGGGTCGAAGACGGCGCCGGCACCCAGAGCTTCTTGAACAGACCGTTTCCGAGCTTGAAGTCCTGCTCGCCCTCGAAACTGAGATTGGCCGAGGAATGGGAAAAGGAATCGGCGTTGACGTGGGCGCGCGACGTGGCGGCGCCGGCCGACATGGTTTCGAAGCGCTCGGCCTTGGAAAAGTCGTCGGTCGCAGCGGTGACGGCCTTCACCCGCTGCCGGTCCTTCTGACTGAGATCGGTCCGCTCTCGCGGCAGGTCCAACGCGTCGAGCGAGACGGGCTCGGGCTGGCCCCCGTCGGCCCCCGCCGACCCGCTCGCGGCGGCGAATGCCACGCCCGCAGCAACGGCTCCGCTTAGGACCCACCGTCGCGCCGGCAGTTTCAGAAGGTCGACCATTCCACCAACCAAATCATTCCAACCGACCGTCCCGCACCACCGACATGGAAGCGATCCGATCGAAAACGGCAGAGGGCGGACCGAGGCCCGCCCATCGCCATATCTTGTACGGCCTTGCCGTCGGAAGGATACCCCGCGTCCCGCGCCGGGCTCTTCTTCAGGCTGCGTCACGACGCCGCCAGGCAGCCTGCGTCAAGGTGCAAACTCGGGACAAGCGGGAGCCGGTTTATCAGTCCGGTCCCGCTCTATCCTCTGGAGCCGCCTACTGGAAAACCGCGTTCGGATTGTCGAGGCTGTCGGAGCCTTCGAATTCGATCGCGTTCAGGTCCAGCGTGGCGACGGCCCGCTCGATCGACCGGGTCTGCTCGATCAGCCCATCGATCGCCGCCTGCACCACCGCGTTGCCGATGTCGTTGCCCTCGCCGATCATCTGGTCATAGGCCTCGACCGATTCCGCGCGGGCCTTCATGATCGCCATGGCAGCGACCGCGCCGTGGATCTTCTGCAGAAGCTCCTTGTTCACGGCCGGATCCTTGGCCGCGATCAGATCGCTGATCGACGGGCCCTCGACGACCGTCCCATCGATCCGCTTGTAGCGGCCGGTGTAGACGTTCTGGATGCCGATCTCGTCATAGTAATGCGAGTTGTGAGTGTTGTCGGCGAAGCAGTCGTGCTCCTCCTCCGGATCGTGCAGCAGCAGGCCGAGCTTCATGCGCTCGCCGGCCAGCTCGCCGTAGGAGAGCGAGCCCATGCCGGTCAGGATCGTGGAGAGGCCGGCCTGCTCGTCCTGCATCAGCGCTTCGCGCGCGTCGCCATTCTCGTCCCAGGCCGCGACCATGTCTTCCAGATCCGAGATCAGCAGGGTCGAGGCGGCCTTGAGATATTCGCCACGGCGGTCGCAGTTGCCATGGGTACAGGCGTCGCCGCTGGCATAGTCGGTCGCCGGGCGCGAGCCCGCGCCGGCTTCGGTGCCGTTCAGGTCCTGGCCCCAAAGCAGGAATTCGATCGCGTGATAGCCGGTCGCGACGTTGGCTTCGACCTCTTCGGCCTCATGCAACGTGTCGGACAGGAGCGTCGGCGTGATCTTGGAGGCGTCCACCTTCTCGCCGTTCACCGTAAGATTCGGGTTGGCGATCACGTTGACGGTGTAGAGCTGGTTGACGTCCGACTCGGTGCCGTAGGAGGCATCGACATAGTCGATCAGGCCCTCGTCCAGCGGCCAGGCGTTCACCTTGCCTTCCCAGTCATCGACGATGGCATTGCCGAACCGGTAGGCTTCCGTCTGCTGGTAGGGCACCCGCGCGGCGATCCAGGCGGCCTTCGCGGCCAACAGCGTGGCCTCGCTCGGGTTCGCCAGGAGCGCATCGATGGAAGCATCGAGAGCCTGTGCGGTCAGAAGCGAATCCTCGTAGCCGGCATGCGCGATGTCGGCGTAGGTGGTCAGCACATCCTCGGGCGACTGGGCGGATGCGGTTCCGCAGAACGCCAGCGCCGAACCGGCGACGGCGAGAGAGAGTTTCCGGAACATTCCGTTCTCCTTCTTTGGGTCGGGGACAGACGGAGTTGTCGTGGTCGGGTTCAGTGAAAGCGTGCCTGGTTCGACCGGGCGACGATGTCGGAGAGCACTTGCGCCGGCACCGGCATCAGGGTCTGACCGATCTCCTTGAGCGTCGACGCATACCGCCCCGCCGCATCGGCGATCTCGATGCCGCGATGGCATCCGGCGAGCGCGGAGATGCAGCAGCCTTCAAGATCCAGGTCCCCGTGCTGGCAGGCGGCAACCAGGCCGACGGCCAGGCATTCTTCCCGGCAAAGATGGCGCGCGCCGCTCGGGAAAATACGAAGCGGACAGCCGGCGCAGCCCCTAAGCGTGCGCACGAATGCCGACAGATCCGAGACCGCGCGCCGTCCGTCGGCTGCGCCAAGCTCGGCCGTGTAGTAGCTCCACGCGGTTTCCCATGGCTCGATCGAGCCGCTCTCGTAGCCGGCCATCCAATGCCGGTAACCCTCGACAACCAGCCGCTCCGGCTGTCGGTCGAGATAGGAGAGGCCGGCCGCGCAAGGCGTCTCTCGGCGCATTTACGTCCCCCATCACACCTGACGGATATCCGGGCAACCGGCGCTTCCATGCGCCAACGAGAAGCCCGACCGCAGCCGTATCTCGACTTCGAGAACACGGCGTTTCGTCAAGTTAAAAACAATTCTAGACTAGGAATGATCACAACTGGAGCAATAGTTGGAATCGAATTGCGCCTCAACCATTATCTTTTTGAAGGATTTCAGTTCCAAAATAGAATAATTAAAATAACTACTGAAATTGCGAGCCGTGGATACGACCAACGGCCGGTGTGAGAGCCAAGCATCCCGACCCCGCTTTGCCCCCGTCCGGCGGCTTGAAGCCGCACCCTGCGCCTCGCTGGTTGGCAGTCGGACCTTTTCATTGATACTAATGTATACAGAGCCGACCGGCGGGCTGCGCTATCGTGGCAAGGCCGGTCCGGCTATAACGCGCGCGGGCGGATCACACCGAACCGTCCGGACGAATTTGGAGGGAACGGATGAAAGCAAAACGATTTCTGACCAAGGCCGGCGTGATTGGCGCCGCCCTTCTGGTCTCCGGCGCGGCAATGGCGCAGGACACGGTGAAGATCGGTCTGATTTTGCCGATGACCGGTCCGTTCGCGTCGACCGGGCGCCAGATTTCGACCGCCGCCGAGGCCTACATGGCGACCCACGGGGACGAGGTCGCCGGTACCAAGGTCGAGCTGATCCTCGAAGACGACGGCGGCGTGCCGGACCAGACCAAGCGGATCGCCCAGGAGATGGTCGTCAACGAAGGCGTGAAGGTGCTCGCCGGTTTCGGCCTGACGCCGCTTGCGTTCGCGGCCGCGCCGATCGCCACCCAGGCGAAGGTCCCGATGGTCGTGATGGCGGCAGCCACCTCCTCGATCACCGAAAAGTCGCCCTTCATCACCCGCACCTCGTTCACGCTGCCGCAGGCGACGGTGCCGCTCGCGCGCTGGGCCGCCGACAACGACATCAGCAAGGTCGTCACGGTCGTCGCCGACTACGCGCCGGGCATTGACGCCGAAAACGCGTTCGTCAACGAGTTCAAGAACCAGGGCGGCGAGATCGTGGAGAGCATCCGCGTGCCGGTCGCCAACCCCGACTTCGCGCCGTTCCTGCAGCGCGTGCGCGACGCCCAGCCCGACGCGGTGTTCGTGTTCGTGCCCTCCGGCGTCGGCTCCGCCTTCATGAAGCAGTTCCAGGATCGCGGACTGGCCGATGCCGGCATCAAGCTGATCGGCACCGGCGACGTGACCGACGACGACATCCTGAACGACATGGGCGACGTCGCGAAGGGCGTGATCACGACCCACCACTACTCCGCCGCGCACGAGTCGGCGGAGAACGACACCTTCAAGCAGGCCTTCAAGGACGCCGGCGGCGATCGCCCGAACTTCATGGCGGCTGGCGGCTGGGACGGCATGGCGCTGATCTATCAGGCGCTGGAGAAGACCGGCGGCGATGCTTCCGGTCCGGCGCTGATGGAAGCGATCAAGGGGATGGAGTGGGAAAGCCCGCGCGGCCCCGTCTCCATCGATCCGGAGACCCGCGACATCGTCCAGGACATGTACTACCGCGAAGTGAAGGACGTCGACGGCGAGCTCTACAATGTCGAGTTCGGCAAGGAAGAAGCGGTGAAGGATCCGGCCAAAGCCGCGAAGAACTGACCGTTTGAAATCCTCCGCCCGACCTCGTTCACGAACGAGGCCGGGCGGACCACGACCTGCATCCGACGATCGGATGCCACGTTTCGCAAGGCGGTCACCTCGGCCAACCCGAAACACCCGGTTTCTAAGTTCCTCAAGATTGCCCCCACCGGTCGCCAACCGCGGCCGCAGATTCTAAAGCGAGCCGATGCTGACCATTCTGTTCGACGGTGTCGCCTACGGCATGCTTCTGTTCGTGCTTGCCTGCGGCCTGGCCGTGACCCTGGGACTGATGAATTTCGTCAATCTCGCCCACGGCGCCTTCGCCATGGCCGGGGGATACCTGACCGTCGTCTTGATGAACGGTTACGGGGTCTCCTTCTTCCTGTGCCTGCCGGCGGCCTTCCTGGTCTCAGCGGTGCTCGGGGCCGTGCTGGAACGCGCCCTCTACCGCCACCTCTACAATCGCAGCCACCTGGACCAGGTACTTTTCTCCGTCGGACTGATCTTCATCGCGATCTCGGCGGTCGACTATTTCTACGGCGCGCGCCAGCAGATCATCACCCTGCCGGACATCCTGCGCGGCCGGATCGAGATCCTCGGCGTCCCGGTCGGCGTCTATCGCCTGTTCATCATCGCCATGTGCGCACTGATCATGGTCGCGCTTCAATATGTGCTGGCCTACACCCGGTTCGGCAGCCGCTTGCGCGCGGCGGTCGACGACGGGCGCGTGGCCAGGGGGCTCGGCATCAATGTCGGCGCCGTGTTCGCCATCACCTTCGCCGTCGGCTCCGGCCTCGCCGGCCTGGGCGGAGCGCTGGGCGCCGACATCCTGACCGTCGATCCGACCTTTCCCCTGCGCTTCATGATCTACTTCCTGATCGTGGTAACCGTGGGCGGCACTTCGTCGATCACCGGGCCGTTCGTCGCCTCGCTTATCCTCGGCGTCGCCGACGTCGCCGGCAAATACTACGTGCCGGCGGCAGGCTCGTTCGTGATCTATGCTGTCACGGTGGGCCTGTTGCTGTGGCGTCCTTACGGAATCCTGTCGCGGGAGGGCGCGCGATGACCACGACCGCCGACGACAAGGAGACGCCGGCGACGGCAAAATCCGGCCGCGATCCGGTGCGGATGATGGCGCGCCGCCAGGCCTGGAACCCGCTGGAGTTCGTGTTCTGGCTGGCCGCGCTCGCCTCGATCTTCCTGCTTCCGAAGAGCTACCTGCTCCTCAACGACATCGCGATCCTGGCGCTGTTCGCCCTCTCGCTCGACCTGCTGCTCGGCTATGCCGGCATCCTCTCGCTCGGTCACGCGGCCTTTTTCGGTCTCGGAGCCTATGCCGCCGGTCTCTTCTCCATCCACGTCTCGGCGGAACCGGTCATCGGCCTTCTGGTTGCCGGGGCGGTGGCGGGTGTGCTCGGCTTCCTGTCGAGCTTCCTGGTGTTGCGCGGCAGCGACCTCACCCGGTTGATGATCACGCTCGGCGTCGCCCTGATGCTCTTGGAAGTCGCCAACCAGGCGCGCTCCATCACCGGCGGCGCCGACGGCCTGTCCGGCATGATGATGGACCCGATCCTGGGCTTGTTCCCGTTCGACCTGTGGGGCAAGACCGCCTACATCTACTCCCTCACCACGCTGTTCATTCTGTTCCTGATCGCCCGGCGCCTGGTCGGCTCGCCCTTCGGTCTGTCGCTGAAGGCGGTGAAGGGCAACTGGACCCGGGCGACGGCGGTCGGGGTGGCCGGCAATCGCCGGCTGATCGCGATCTACACGATCGCCGCCGTCTATGCCGGCATCGCCGGCGGCCTGCTTGCCCAGACCGCCCAGTTCGTTTCGCTGGACGTGCTCGCCTTCCAGCGTTCCGCCGACGGGCTGTTGGTGCTGGTCATCGGCGGCACCGGCTATCTCTATGGCGGACTGATCGGCGCGGTTGTTTTCAAGCTGATGCACGACATCGTTTCCGCGCTCACGCCGCAATATTGGCTGTTCTGGGTTGGCCTGCTCCTGGTGGTGATCGTCATGCTCGGCCGCGAGCGCATCTTTGCCGGACCGCGCCAGGTCGTCGTGTGGATCGGCAACCGGTTCGGCGCTGGACGGAGGGGCGAGCGATGACCGTGATCCTCGAAACCGTCTCGCTGGTGCGACGCTTCGGTGGACTGGTCGCCACCAACGACGTCTCCATGACGCTTACGGAAGGCGCCCGCCACGCGCTGATCGGCCCGAACGGCGCGGGCAAGACCACGTTCGTCAATCTGCTGACCGGCGTGATCAAGCCAACGTCCGGAACGATCCTCCTGGAAGGGGCCGACATCACGCGCGAGCCCGCCCACAAGCGCGCCGGCCGCGGCATGGCGCGCACCTTCCAGATCAATCAGCTCTTTTCCGATCTGACCCCGCTGGAGACCGTTACCTTCGCGATCCTGGAACGCGAAGGCCATGGCATCGATCCGGTCCGCTCCGTCGCCGGCCACCGCGCCGCCATCGAGGAGGCCGCCTCTATCCTGGAGCGGTTCCGCCTCGGCGACAGCATGGACCTGAAGACGTCCGATCTCGCCTACGGCAAGCAGCGGCTTTTGGAAATCGCGGTCGCGATCGCGGCCAAACCGAAGGTCCTGCTTCTGGACGAACCCGCCGCCGGCGTGCCGGAAGAAGAGCGTCACGAGATCCTGGACATCGTCAACGCGCTGCCGACCTCCGTCGCCGTGCTTTTGATCGAACACGACATGGACCTGGTGTTTTCCTTCGCCAATCGGATCTCCGTGCTGGTGGCCGGCGCGCTTCTGGTGGAGGGAACCGTCGCCGAGGTCTCGGAAGATCCGCGGGTCAGAACCGCCTACCTGGGGGAGGACGCCGATGGCTGAGCTCCTGCGCGTGGAAAACCTGGTCGCCGGCTATGGCGCGGCGGTGGTTCTTTCCGGAGTCTCGTTCAGCCTGGAGGAGGGCAAATCGCTCGCGCTTCTGGGCCGCAACGGCACCGGCAAGACGACGCTCATCAATAGCCTGGTGGGTGTGACCACCTACAAGTCCGGCCGGATCGTATTCGCCGGCAACGACATTGCCCGCACGGCGGTGGAAGCCCGGGCCAAGCTTGGGATCGGATGGGTCCCGCAGGAGCGCAACATCTTCCGCTCGCTGACGGTGGAGGAAAACCTGACCGCGACCGCGCGCCCCGGTGCCTGGACGCTGGAGCGCGTGTATACGCTGTTTCCGCGTCTTGCGGAGCGCAAGACCAACATGGGCAACCAGCTTTCGGGCGGCGAACAGCAAATGCTCGCCGTCGCCCGGGCGCTGATGCTGAACCCGCGACTTCTGCTGCTGGACGAGCCTTTGGAGGGGCTCGCGCCGATCATCGTCGATGAGCTGATGGGCGTGTTGCACCGTGTGGTGCGCGAAGAGGGCCTGTCGGCCATCATCGTGGAGCAGAAGGCGCGCAAGATCCTGACGGAGACCGACAAGGCGATCATCCTCGATCGCGGGACCGTGGTCTACGAAAGCACCAGCCAGGCGCTTTTGGAGGACGACGCCATCCTCTCCGCCCATCTCGGCGTCGCGCAGAAGTCTGCCGCGGAGGGTTAGGTGCGTTCCGGCCAAGCCGGGACCAGGTCGCCGAAACCGCTTTACCCCACGAAGCGGTAACCGATAAACCGCTTGGCATCGATCACGTCGTGGCCGAGCTGCAGGCGCAATTTCTTGCGCAGCTTGCTCATATGACCTTCGATGACGGTGTCGTCGAGATTTTCGTTGAAGACGCCGTAGATCGCGTTGAAGAGCTGCGACTTGGTCACCCGGCGCGTGTTGTTCTTCACCAGATATTCCAGGATGTGGCGCTCGCGGCGGGGAAGCTGCAGCGGCTCGCCGTCGATTTCCGGATCGCGGCCGTTGAAGAAGACCTGCAGGCGGCCGCTGGTGGCGGGCTTTTCGACCGCGTTGGAGCGGCGCCACACCGCGTCGGATCGGGCCACGATTTCGCGCACGTGCACCGGCTTGCGGACGACGTCGTCGATCCCGGCGGTGAACAGCTCGAGCGTCTGCTCCAGCGAGCGCTCCTCGCTCAGTGCGATGATCGGCGCCCGGGAATGATGACGGATGATGTCCGGATAACCTTGCCGGTGGTCGACATCCCCGATGATGAAACCCTGGACCGCATTGATATCCTGGTCCGAGGCGCCGGAAAGCCACTCCCGGAATTCACCGTCCGCAAGGCCAACCGCTGCGTATCCTTCCCGCGCGAAGCCAGCCGCATAACCAGTGGTAACAGTTTCTCGATGATCGACGACGACGTACACGGACCGACCCTCCGCGGAAGTTGATCTTAAAGGCTGGGATATTTTTTGCGTCGCGGATGTTCCCGGCGAGCAACTGTTGGTTACGAAGCAATTTACTTCCACTCAACGGCAACCCGTTCGGGTTTGAGAGTCGAATTCCGTCCAATTTGGAGTTATTCCGAAGGTCGAATCCGAGACGCAAAAATGCCCGACTGGAGCGGCGAGCTCGCAACCGGGCAGAAAAGCTGGGATTCGTAAATCACTGTGATTTTGGATCGAATCGATCCGAACGCTCAGGGATTGAGCTTTTCGCTCGATTCCCATCGCGAAAAGCAGACGCGAGGCCGACAGCCTGCTCGTTGCGCCCGCCTAGGGTCAGGACCTGTTCCGCTCTTCTCGGAAGAGGGAGCGGGTGTCAGTTATTATTTCGACGCGTTTCCGGATGCCCAACCGGTTTCCACTTGGCCTGGAAACGCTCCAGAGCCCTTTTCCGCGCAGACGGAAACCTCTCGGCGATAGGAAATGAGCCCGGATTCAAGTGCTTGAGCACGTCCTTATCGTTCGCATCGATTCAATTTGAACCGGGCATTCTCTTTAGGCAGGACCTCAACGAGGGCCGATCGGCCCGTGATCCAGCCCGTCGAGGGGAAACGGAAGGATCACCCGGGATGGGGGCGCCAGGGTCGATCTCATCTCGTTAGAGGTGCCGATGACGGTTGGACCTGGTGCGTTGACGGGTCCTGAAGAGGCGGGGCTTCCGGCCTCACTGATCCCGGAAGCCATGCCCCCGTACCCAGAAGCGCCCACCGGCGAACGCCGACCGACGGCTGGAGGGCCCGACACCGGAAGATCGCTCAGCGGTGGCGGGAGATCTTGCTCGGAAATCAGCGCATCCGGGCGATCGGCGACCCAGCCTCGTGCAAGATCCCAGCATCTTTGGCCGGAGACCGTCGCCGTTCCGCCGCTGGGAGCACGATAGAGATAGTCGAAGCGACGACAGTCCGCCCCATTGCGCCCGACGAGAATGCGGGACGCCGAAATATCGATCGACCCGCCCAAGGGCAGGTCGATGGTGACCCGGCGATCCGGAGGCGTCATCTCCATCACGTCAGCGACTTCCACATCGATTGCGAGTTGCACCCCCCGGTCGAACCGAGCGGGCGCGCCGGGCGAAGCCGGGCTCTCGGAGCGCGGGCCACCGGCCGCCGGCTGATGCCCTACGACCAAAGCCGCAACCACAACCGGAGCAAGACGCGCGCGCAAGGATCGGCTGGCAGGTGCCGACATGGCCGCCACCCACGCCACCGATCAGTTCTGAAAGACGGTCTCGATTTTACCCTTCAGCGTCTGCGCGTTGAACGGCTTCACGATGTAGTTCGAGACGCCGGCTTTCTTCGCGGCCACGACGTTTTCCGACTTGGCTTCGGCGGTGACCATGATGAACGGGATGCCGGAGAGCGCGGTGTCGCCCCGCACGTGCTGCAGAAGCTCGTAGCCGGTCATCGGCTGCATGTTCCAGTCGGAAATGACCAGACCGTAGGTGCGCTCCTTGAGCTTACCGAGCGCCTCGGTGCCGTCGGCAGCCTCGTCCACGTCTTCGAAGCCAAGCTGCTTCAAGAGGTTTTTGATGATGCGGATCATGGTCTTGTAGTCGTCCACCACCAGGACCGGCATCGAATAGTCGAGCGCCATCGTTAACTCCATTTGATCGGTCGTTCGAGATACGCCCGCTCGTTGGCGGCGCACCGGTTTCGATACATACCGTGTAAAGGAAGATAACTTGCGCGAAGCTTGCTGCATGAATGCCGAGGGCATTTACGAATTTCAAGATATCGGATTATAGAAACTTCGCGACAACTTGATTATGCCAAAGGAGACGTCAATGACGGCAGGCTGGCGACCATACCGGATCGAGCGCGTCGGGCGGGAGGAAACCGCAGCCCCCGCCGGATCCTCGACGACGCTGCTGACCCATTTCGATCGGATTCACCACGAGCTGGCCGATCTGAAAGACCTAATCGCGCGCCTGGAAGAGCGCGCCGTGGAGGGCTCCTCCCCCCAGGGCGGCGTCACGCTTCTAGCCGGCGTCGAGACCATTCAGGACGCCATTAAGAAGACGCGAGGCGAGCTTGGCGCCCTCACCCCCCACAACCCGAAAAAGGCGCAGTTCCACCGCGCCACGGACGAGCTCGACGCCGTCGTGTCGGACACCGAAGGGGCGACCGATTCCATTCTCGCCACCGCCGAACACATCGAAGCGCTGGCCGCGCGCCTTTTGAAGTCCGCCTCGTTGGAAGCGGCAGAGCGCGACATGGTGGAGGAAATCCGCGATCACACCATCCGGATCTTCGAGTCCTGTAACTTCCAGGACATTACTGGCCAACGCATCAGCAAGGTCGTGGGCCTCATGCACTTCATCGAGACCCGGCTTGCCACCATGGCCGACATCTGGCGGAGCTTTGGCGCGCTCACCGAGCCTTTGACCGGCGACGACATTCCGGAAAACGACAGCTTCAGCCGCACCTCCTCCGGGGTGGCGATGCACGGCCCCGTTCTCAACGGCGATGTCGACGTGGTGTCGCAGGACGACATCGACTCGCTGTTTCCGTAAGGCAAAGTCTGGGAAAAAGGCGCCCGTTTCGCGGGCGCACAAACGACGCGACCACGATGGCTCCGGGTCTCCGCAGACCCAAGGTCATCGTGGTCGCGTTCTTGTTTTGGAGAGAAAAAATCAGCCTGAACCGAAGGCGCGCAGAAGCCCTTGCTCAGGTCTAAAGCGTTTCCAGACCAAGTGGAAACCGGTTGGCCGTTCGGAACCGCGTTGAAACAACAACTGAGGCCCGCTTCGTGATTTCGAGAAAAGCGGAGCGGTCTAAGCGCAGAAGCGGCGCGCCTCGGGCGTCCAGGTTCCGAAATCGGTCGCGACCATGTTGCGGATCACCGCGCAGACATAACGCTTCTGGGCCGGATTGTTGTTGGGTCCGGCGTGATAGCGGGCGACCGCCATTGTCCAGCTTCCTTCCCGCCCCTTCAGCTCTTTCAAAAACCGCGCCGCATAATCGACGTTCGCCTTCGGCTCGAGCATCTCGGAGATCGAACGAAACTTGTCGGAATGGTAGTGGTGATTGATCTGCATGCAGCCCAGATCGATCAGCTTCTTGCCCTGGCTCTTGGCAAGCGCGAAGCGCTGCATGGCCTCGGCCTTGCTCTTTCCGAAATAGGGCTTGCCCTCGATATTCATGGCGTAGGGCTGTAACGAGCCCTTGCGACCCGTCTCCGTAAGGCCGACGGCATAAAGGATTCCCAGCGGCACGCCATAGGTGGCCGACGCTTGGGCCATTTCCTTTTCGCAGATATTGCCGGCGGCCGCCTGAGCGGCGGCGAAGAGGCTAAACGAACAGAGAGCCACGGCGAGCACGCTCGCCATCCGAAGCCGTTTGGGCATCGTCGTCCTTTCGATAAGTCGCGCCGGCGGCATTCTCGCCGCTGCGCCCCGAGCCCTCGCGGGCGTTGTGTCCGGCTCCGCCTTCGGATGAGCCCTGAGAACCTGCTCCCGCAAACGCGCTAGAGCCGGGATCGACGCGGGCGGCGGAGGAAATCTGCGGGCGGAAACCATCGCCCGACGTCTGGATCGACACGGTGTCGATGTCATAGCCAGCATCGCGGATCGTTTCGGCAAGCCGGCCGAGATCGGCCTTCAACAGCTCCGCCGTCTCCGCCTTGGCTGCGCTTACCTGCATCTCGATGCCGCTCGCGCCCATCCGCATGCGCACGCGCACCAGGCCGAGTTCGACCGGGGTGAGCTCCAGCTCCAGGATACGAACCGGCCCTTTGAGGGCGGCCGAAGAAGTCGGATCGGTCGGCGCAGCCGACTGAGCGGCAACCGCCGGCCCGCCGAGCTCGGCGGCCGCCGACAGCACGGTGCCGGCCAGGCGCTGCATCGTTACCGGCGGCAACGCTCCGGGCGCCGGCGCTGTTGTGTCCCGCGGCGCCGTGTTCGCCAGTCGGGCGGCGGTCGCGTCCTGCACCTTCTCCGGCTTCACGCTCGGCTCCGATAGGGCCGTTCGAGCCTTGCTTGGGGCGTCGGTGTCCGCGGGCGCGACATCGCGTTGGTCCACGGGAGGGCGGGCCACGCCCTCATCGGCCTGCGGTGTCACGATCGCGTCGCCGGATTGGGCGACACGGCGCGGAACAACGGGATCGACGGCCGCATCCGCCTCCGATCCCGGCATACCGGCGTCATCTATAGCGGCGGGGCCCGCGCCGGCCACGTGCAACGCCGGACGACCGTTGGCGGCCGGCCGCATCTGCGGTGCCACCGTCGCCGCCTCGGCAACGGAGGGTACGGCGGCGGCCGTTTCCATCGTTGGCGCTTTGGCCATCGACGCAGCGGACGGCTGGACCGGTGCAAAATGAGTTTGTCGGTCGACCACGCTCGCTGTCAGCGGTCGGGATTGCTCGACCGGGCCGGCATCCGGCTCCTGGGTCGGCGTAAACTTGTCCATCCCGATTGCGATCGGATCGTACGGCATGTCGATTGCGGGCACAGAGGCCGCCGCAGCGCCTCCGTCGCTTGCGTTGCGCAGTAAGAGTGCGTCGGGTGACGCAAGCTGCGCAGGGACTGCGCGCGCAACGGGGGTTTCCGTCGCGCTGATGACTGTGGTGTTCGAAGCCGGGAGCGGGCTCGCCGACATCAACAGAAGCTGCTGAAAGCCGTCCGCTTCCGCCGTCTCCGGCCCGGCGCCGGGTTGCCCGGCTCCCCGTTCCGGCGTCTCGCCGGGGGCGATCTCCCGCTCTCCCTCCACGGCACCGCGCTCGGAAGCGGCCTTGCGGTCGCGCGACGCACCGCCGAACGGGTCTTCGCGCAAGGCAGCGCCCGGCTCGCCGGCCGCGCGCTTCAAAAGATGCGCAAAGCTCGCCTCCTCGTCGCCGGAAAGCGCCTCCTTCGATCGGGTCGACGGACCGGCGACGCCTTTGGCCGTGGCTCCACGCGGGGAATCCTGCAGCGGGAATTCGATCGCGGGCATCACTCCACCTCGTTCAACAGAGCATCGACTTGGTCGACCATGCTGGTTGCCTTTGCGACCACCTCGGATTCGAAGACCGTTTCCAGCGTTTCCGTCGTCGTCGCTTCGACGACTTCGGTTCCGTCCGGGGCCGTCAGAATGAGGTCGGCCGTGGCGCTCGCGGCGTCGAACAACGCCGCATCAGACGGGGCGAGCAGAGTGCGATCGACCGCTCCGAGATCGTCGATCGCCGATTGCAGCCCTTCCGGCATCACCGCCAACGCCGCCCCGCGATATAGAAGCGCTCTGGCCTGGTCGCGAGATCCGGGCGCGGCATCGGAAAGCGCGCGCTCCGACGCCATGGCCGCAACCGCTGTCTTGCCATCGTTCACCGCCGCCCGGGCGACCAGCAAGTACAGCTCGCGCTGGGAGTCCGCATCAAGATCGGCAAGCAAGGCATGCAAGCGCTCGAACTGGATCGGATCGTCCACGAAGCTCATCCGGGTGAGCGCAGCGGCAAATCGCTGGCGAAAGTTGCCCGCATAGACGGAATGCTGAAAGCGACGCAGATATTGCCGCGACAGCGACTCGAACTTGTCGATGTCGTTGCGCTCGCTGACGACATAGATCTCGCGCCGCAGCGCGGCCTCTTCGATCAAGGTTCCCGGCGATAAAAGCCGCGCAAGGTCGAGCAGGCGAATCGCCTCTTCGGGATCGTTCGCGACCACCAGGGTCGACTTGGCGAGCGCAACCTGCCCGGCGAGGTTGACGGGAAGCGTGAGCGGATCGACATCACCCAGATACTTCCTTGCGTCGTCTTCCCGGCCCTGCACGTAGGCGAGCGCGCCACGCAGAAGCCGCTCGTCGACATTGGGAAGCGGATCGTGCTCCAGGAGCTGGCGGGTGACGGCCGGTCGGCCACCGCTTAAGGTATAGACGACCAGGGCTTCCGCATTGCGCTTTTCCTGCCAGACGGCGGGATCGGCGGCCAGGAGATCGCCATCCATGCGCGACAGCAGAACCTTCTGGGCCGTTAGCGCGCCGGTGGACCCGTGGGCGATGTCGTCCTGGAGCGCCTGCAATGTCCGCACGAGCTGGTAGGGCGGCGCGAGCGCGGAGCCGGCGTCCTCTGTCTGAGCCAGACGCGGGGCCTGCTCGATCGGTGCTGCCGGCGGGACGTCATCGCCGTGGCCGTCACCGCCGTGGTTTTCGCCCTTCGACGGCGTATCATGGCTCTCGGCCACAGCGCGCGAACCGTCGTCGGGTCCGGCGTCTTCCTTATGGCCCGTCTCAGTCGCGTGGGCGTCGTCGGTCGCAGCATGCGCCGTTTCGCCATGCGCGGCTTCGTCCGAAGCAGGCGCGCGGGACTCCGCCGTGGTCCCGTCCCCAGCCGCATGGTCGGTGGTCTGTGCAAGCTCTTCCGTCGCCGTTTCGGTAGCCGCATCCGCGTGCACGGAAACCGCCTCTGCCGCAGAAGGCATGTCCTTCTTGTCGGTCTCGACATCCGACACCGCGTGTTCGCTCGCATGCGCCACTTCGGCGGAGGAGGCCTCAGACACCTTCTCATCGGACGCAGCTTGCTCGTCCGGAACGCTATGGACGCCAGCACCGTCTACGACATGGGGATCGCCGATCGCCGACGGCGTATCCGATGCCGACGTCAGCTCCGCTGAATGATCCGGCTCAGCGTGATCGTCCACCGGCTTTTCGTCACCACGGTCCGCGTGATCGTCTCCTCCATCGGCATGGGCTTCGCTGGAGGCACCTGCCGGGACCGCTTGCGCCGCACCAGAGGGCTCGGCAGGGGCCTGAGGGCTGTCGCCAACGGGCTCATGCGTCGGACTGTGGTCGGCAGCCTCCACCATGGGGGCTGTTTCATTAAAAACTGCGATCGCCTCTTCACCGGAGACGCCGGGTTCGGCCATGACCGGGACCTCGGAAGCGGTTGTCGCTTCCGTGCCGTCCTTGTCGAGCTCAATGGTCTCTGGAACCGTCGGCTTCTCGCGCGGCAAAGGAACCTCCACCACGGCCCCGGATGCCGCCATCTGTGCGGATTGCGAGGGATCGGCAATCGCCGCCACAGGCTCGACGGCGGGATCTGCCGCAGGCTCGGACGCGTCGTCACGACTTCCATCAGAAGGTGTCGGTACCTTGCGGGCCGCTTCGGACGCGGCAGCCCTGACGGCCGCCTCATCAAGGGCGCGCTCGTTAGCGATCTCGACCGAAACGCCCGGTTGAGCCTCGACCTCCAACACAGAAGCTTCGGCAATCGGTGCAGCTTGGGGCGCAGCCCGCTGAACGGGCGCTGCCACACTCATCGGGCGCGTCGGCGGCAATGGCGCAATATCCGCCGTCGATGGAGGCGGCGCGACAGGCTCGCTTTCAGGGGCCGCCACCGACGGCGCGGTTTCACCACCGGGAAGCGGCGCGGTCGGAAGCGGAGCCGCCCGCCGCGCCTCGTTGCGGCGGAACGGAGCAAACAGGCCGAGCCCGCGCCGCTCCGGCTTCGCCGGTTCGGCTTCCGGCACGATCACCATTGGCTCTCCTGCCTGCGGCAGCGACACGGGCGTGACATCCGAAGACGACTGGGCGAACGCGACCGAACTCATGCTCGCCAGCACCACCAGCACAGAAGCCGCCCCACGGATCGGGAAAGCAAGCCGAGCGGTCACGGGCGCGTCCCCGTCGCCGGTTCGCGCAGCAGGATCTCGATGCGGCGATTTTCCGCCGCGTTCGGGTCAGCCGAATTCTTCGGGTCACGATCGGCGTGACCCTCGATGCTCTGGATTCGCTCCTCGTCGATGCCGCCGCGCACGAGCATGTACTGCGCCATGTGAGCGCGGGCACTGGACAATCGCCAGTTATCATAGGAATCGGATCGGAAAGGCCGGGCATCGGTGTAGCCGCGCACCACAATCTGGCCGGGTTGGCTCGTCAGCGCCTCCGCCACGCGTTCCATGACCTTAACGACCTTCGGATCCGGAATGGCGGAGCCGATGGGAAACATGGCGAAGTCGATGTCGTCGGTCAGGCTGACCAGAACGCCCTCGTCGGTGGCCATCACCTCCAGATGCGGACTTCCGGTTTCGTTGGTGGCGCCCGAAAGCGTGGCCTGCAGCTCTTCGGAAAGCGCAACGGCCGCTGCCGCATCCGCCGGCGAACCGCCGCTGTCCGGTCCCGTCTTGAGGATCGGCGCCGCCCCCGTAAGAGCCAGATCACGATCGGCGGCTGCCGACTTGGGTCCACCACTGCGCACGTCGGCCGACGCGCGCGCGATCGCCGCATTCGGGCGCTGCGTCTCGTCCGGTGCCTTCTCCATCGTGCCGGGCGTTCCGGGCGTCTCGGTGACGGCCGGCCGGGCGGCATCCGTCTGCCAGTAAACCGGATCGAACGGATCGCGAAGAATGTCGCCGCCGCTCTCGCCCGGATCACCTGCCTCGCCTTCCGGCGCATCCAAGGCGGTCGGCAGATCCGGATCGACCTGTGCCGCCAGCTTGGCCAGGATCGCATAGGGATCCTGGAATGCGGCTTTCTCGCGCGCGACGACTTCCGCCTCGGTCGGGACAGCGGCCTGCTCGCCGGCGCCATCTCCGGGCCCTTCGCCCTTATCCAGGTCCGCCGGCTCCAGCGGGGCATCCTCGGGATCTTCGACGCCCTTCTGCGGCGCCATGCTGGCGGCGAGATCGACGGGATTGAAATAGGCGGCAACCATTTTGCGCACCTCTTCATCCGTCACGTTGATCAGCCACATGATCAGAAAGAAGGCCATCATCGCCGTCATGAAGTCGGCGTGCGCGACCTTCCAGGCGCTCGAGTGATGCTCGTGCTCCTCGTCCTCGCCACGCTTGATGATGATCAGTTCGTGGTGCTCTTGGCCGGACATGTCTGGATCCTCAACTGAGGGCGGCGGCCAGGCGGTCAAGCCAGGCGCGCAATTGTGTCTCGATGACGGTGGCGTCCGCCGTCACGCGGACATCGGGAAGATTGGCCACCTCGAACTGCACCGCCGCGGCCCGCGACCCCAGCCGCGTGCCCAGCGCATCGAGAAGGTCCTGCGGCCCTTCAATCTTGAGAACGGAGGGGGCCTGCGCACCGAGGATCTGAGTCACGGTGTCGGCGAGGTCGCGCACGGCCTGCTCGCGAAGCGGCGCTTCCAGGAAAGGCAGAACCGAGCGCGCCGTCGTCTCGGATATCCGCGTCTCCAACGCCGACAGCCCCTCATCCAGTGCGGCCGCCAGACGGGCACCCTCACCTTCCACCCAGGCGGCGCGGGCAGCCTCCAACCCCTGTTCGTGCTGGCGCTGCATCGCGTCCGCCCGGTTCGACCACTCAGCGTCAGCCGCGGCGCGACCGGCACGGCGGCCACGTTCTTCGGCTTCCGCGAGAGCGGCTGCTTGATCCGGCACGGCTTCCGCGTTGGCGAACGGATTGCGGAGCGCATCCAGAGCTGCAGAGGCTGACTTAGACGTCCCACCGAAATGTGGAATGATCCGGCCAAGCGCGATCATGTCGGTCATGCGCGCGCCTCCTGGCTCAGCCACTGGCGCAGAACCGCGGCGGCGGTCTCTTCATCGAATTCGACGATCTGTTCCAGGCGCTTCTGCGGCGTACGGCTGCGCTTGGAGGTGAGGTCCTCGATCAGATTGACCTCACCATCGTGGATGATCGCTTCCGCCGTTTCTCCGAGCGCAAGGGCGGCGGGATCAGCAGCCTCGAGCAGCGTCGGTTCGGCAACGGCGTCCTCTTCGGTCTCCTCTTCCGAGCGGGCAAGGATCGCCCGCATCGCCGGCCGGAGACCGAACCAGATGAGGAGAACGGCAACGACCAGCATGGTGGCGGCGTTGATGAGGTTGCCCATCTGGCGCATCAAGAGGTCGACGATCGACAGCGGCGGCACCGGCTCCAACTCGCCCGCCCCAGCCGCAAACGATACGGCAGACACCTTCAACTGATCGCCGCGGTCCACGACGACACCCGCCGCCGAGGCGACCAGCGCCTCGATATCGGCGATCTGGGCATCGACCGGCACCGAGCCACCATTGGTTCCGGCATTTTCCAACAGGCGCGCCTGGTTCACGAGCACGGCGATCGACAGCCGATCCACGCGGAAGCCATCGCGCACGGTCTCCACGACCTTGGAGGAGATTTCGAAATTGGTGAGTTCTTCTCGGCGCTCGTTCTGCTCGTTGGACGAACCACCGGAGTCAGCCGGTAGCTGCTCCTGGGGAATGTTCTGCTGAACGGTGGTCGGCGTATCGCTGCCCGCGTTGCGCGATTGCTCGTTTTCCTTGACCACGCGCACGGACCGCTCGACGCGCGAATCCGGATCGTAGATCGTCTCGCTCACTCGCGTCTGGTCGGTGTCGAGCGTGGAGGCAACGCTGACCTCGAAATTGTTGAGGCCGAGATAGGGCGTCAGCGTTCGGCGGATCTTTTCCTCGATCTCGCTATTCACCTGCGCCTGCAGGCGCGCGAGTTTGCCGGCAGCGGCGTTGTCCCCGTCCTCACCAGAGGCGAGCACCGCTCCTTCGGTATTGAGAACCGTGACGCCATCGACCTTCATGCCGGGAATTGCCGAAGCAACGAGGTGGCGGATCGCCTGGGCGGCGGAGATATCGTCGGCACGCTCGGTCCGGATCACGACGGACGCCGACGCGACTTGCTGGTCGCGCCGGAACGATCCACGCTCAGGCAGCACGATGTGGACGCGCGCGGCCTTGATGCCCTTCATGCCCTGAATGGTGCGGGCAAGCTCGCCCTCCAAGGCACGAATGCGGGTAATCTCCTGCATGAAGGAGGTCAGGCCGAACGAGCCGAGCTCATTGAAGAGCTCGTAGCCTGAGTTCATGTCCTGGGGCAGGCCTTTTTCGGCCAGGAGCATTCGGGCGTTGGCGGTGTCGGCATGAGCGACCAGCACCGAGGTGCCATCCGCGGAGACATCGAAATCGATGCCGGCGTCCTTCAATGCGCCGCCGATGCGCGCAACATCCTCGCGCGACAAGTCGACATAAAGCGGCTCACGTTCGGGCTGGCTCAGATAATAGGCGCCAATGCCCACCACGAGCAGGACGGTGAGCCCGACAAGGCCCAGAGCAACGAGCCGGCGGGTGCCGAGCTCGCGAATGTTGGTCCACAGACGTTCTGCCTGTTCGCGGCCGCTCATCGACTGCTTCCATTCCTCGAAGGCCGCGCGAAGCGCGAAAGCCGGTGTTGCACGAAAGGCCGGCGGCTTGGCGGGAAACACATCTTCGGGTTTTTCCAGGCGTCCGCGGAAAATCGGCGCCATTCACGGCGCTCGTCTTCGCCGATCAAGCTTGCGCGGACGTTGCCCGTCCCGAAGCAGCACTCCGGCGCGCAAGAAGAAGGCCGCGCCTCGGAGAGGACACGGCCCAGAGAAGAAGAGCGACAGGTGATGCAGCTACTTGCCGGAGGCTCTATCCGCGAAACAGCGACAGCACATTCTGGCCGGAGGCATTTGCGACCGACAGCGACTGAACAGCCAGATCGCGCTGGACCTGCAAGGCCTTCAGCCGCGCCGACTCTTCTTCCATGTCGGCATCGACCAGCGTGCCAACCGTGCGGTCGTTGGCATCCATCAGTGCCGAGACGAAGGAATCTTGCGATTCGATCCTGTTTGCCAACGCACCCGCCTTTGCGTGGGCAGCGGTTAGGTCCTCCAGGGCTTGGTCGACGAAACCAATATAAACGATTATTTCCTCCCGTGAGGCTACCGACACGTCAATATCATTGACTGCGCAAAGATCTCTTTCAGATACGGTAGAAACAATGCCGCTTGCCAAGCCAAAATCCCTTGGCAATATATCTTTTTTTAAATTGTCAACAATAACTCTTAGTCTACTTATATTGAAATTATTTTCGCTAGAAATATAAGCTGTACTAAATCCAGTCCTTACAAAACTTAATTCATTTATGCCATTCCTCCTGAATGCCTCCTCAAGCAACGGCACCATTCGACTCGAGTGCCCTATCGCAACGCTTCCATTTCCATGGACGTCCCGAATTATATTCTGATCTATCAATATCGTTGACGTCACCCCACCCACGGTGACATCAAATTCCACCCGATCCTCAGGAGCGTCAAAGCTGACACCGCTAAATTTAAGATTTGCGTAATAAAATGGAACTGTCCTCTTCCGATCTATGATTCCCGTATTCATGCCCGCCTCATAAAGCGCGAAGTCGTCCATATTGACCGACATAGTGTCGAGCGACACCGAAGAATCGGAGCGGGAAAATGACGAGACGATGTCTTTCGTTTCACCCGCCTTGTCGACGGAAAGCCAGTTGTTGCCAGACGACACGGAGGAATCCGCAATCGTCTTGATGCCGTCCAGCAGGCTACGGATTTCGGTTTGGAGTTTGGCCCGGTCGGCTTCCGGTGCCACTGCGGTGATCAGCTTCTCCTTCACCTTCTGAAGCGACTCACGCGCCTTCTCGAGCCCGTTCATGGCCGTCTCGACCGACGCCGCGCCGAGCCCCAACGCATCACGCACGGCGCCAAGGGCGCCGGTGTCCGACTTGGTCGTCATGGCGATCGACCAATAGGCGACATTGTCCGCGGCAGAAGACACCCGCAGTCCGGTCGACACACGATTGTTGGTCGTGTCGAGCGCATTCGAGATCGAGCGCAGCGTTTGCAGCGCGACCATCGAAGAGGTGTTGGTGAGAATGCTAGACACTGGAATGTCCCGCAGCTTTCGGTGCGTTGATGGGGGACATACCGGATTGGTACCGATATGGCAGGACGGCGTCATGCCTTTGGATCAAGCCCCGACGTCCGCGTCGGAGCGGCTCTGCCTGCGTCGTCTGCAGACAGCCAACCTGTCATTAGCTTCAAGTCATCGCAGATCAAACTTGCGCGTGACTATCTTAAGCTCGATAAATACTACAAAATTTGATATTTTCCGCCCAAGAATCCACCTTTAAAAGAAAAAGCCACGCCCGTTGCGGGGCGTGGCGAGGTGCACCTTGAGAGGAAGGTGGAGAGATATTAGCCGCGGAACAGCGACAGGATGTTCTGGCTGGAGGAGTTCGCGATCGACAGCGACTGAACGGCGAGCTGCTGCTGGGTCTGCAGCGCCTTCAGACGGGTCGACTCCTCTTCCATATTGGCATCCACCAGCGTGCCGATGGCGCGATCGTTGGCATCCATCAGAGCCGACACGAAGTCTTCCTGCGAACCGATACGCGCGGTCAGCGCGCCGGCCTTGGTGGAAGCATCGGTCAGGTCCAGCAGGGCCGCGTCGACGACCTTCAGGTAGTTTTTGACGTCGGCAGTGGTCGCGCTGGAGATGTCGATGTCCTTCACCGCGACCTGGGCCGTGCCGGTGGTCACGGTCGCCGCAGCGGCGAGACCGAAGTCGGCAGCGCCGAGATCGGCGGTCGAGGCGTCGGTCACGACCGTGAGCGCGCTCACTTCGAAGCTCTCTGAGCTGTCGAGCGAGATGGTGCCGGCCGTGTTGTCCGCCGTCACTTCCAGGTCGATGATCCCGGCGTCCTTGAACGCCTGGTCCATAACGGCCTTGAAGTCACCCGCGTTGGTCAGAGCGGTGGTGCCGGTGCCGAGAGCGGCTTCGACAGTCGCCTGCGTGATGGAGACGGTGGTGGTATTGCCACCGACCTTCACGTTGAACTCGACCTCGTCCGTGGCATCGTCAAACGCGGTGGCCACGACCGAAAGGCTGGTCGAGTAGTTCGTCGCGGAGCGAGACTTGTCCATGATGCCGGTGTTGGTGCCGGCCTCGTAGAGGGCGTAGTTGTCGATGTCCACCGAGATGGTGTCCAACGAGATCGACGAACCCGAGCGCGAGAACGACACGACGACGTCCTTGGTCTCTCCGGCGGTCGCAACCGAAAGCCAGTTGTTGCCGGAGATGACGGAGGAGTCGGCGGTGTTCTTGATGCCGTCGAGCAGGCTCTTGATTTCGGTCTGGAGCTTCGACTTGTCGGCTTCGGGAGCAGCGGCCGTAACCAACTTCTCCTTCACCTTCTGAAGCGACTCGCGAACGGTGTCGAGACCGGTGTTGGCGGTGTCGACGGACGCGGCACCCAGGCCGAGGGCGTCCTTGACGGCCCCGAGGGCACCGTTGTCGGACTTCGTGGTCGTCGCGATCGACCAGTAGGCGGCGTTGTCGGCGGCGGAGGAAACCTTCAGGCCCGTCGACACGCGGTTGTTGGTCTCGTCAAGCGAGTTGTTGATGGAGCGCAGGGTCTGCAGCGCGACCATCGAAGAGGTGTTGGTGATAATGCTAGACATTGGGATGTCCCTCTACTTTTAGAAAGTGTTGCTCGGGGGACATACCGGGCTCGGTACCGGTATAGCAGGACGGCGTCATGCCTTTGGTTGCGCCTCCTGTGTTCCGTTTGGAGGAGCGTTTACTGCTTGCTTCGTTCGCGAGCAGCCAACCTGCCATGCAATAACCTTCGCTGATCAAGCTTGCCTGTAGCTTGCTGGCTGCGAAGTACGGTCGTCTCCGGTTTATTGCGGAGCCGACTATTCGAAGAGGCCCGGTCGGCCGGCCTCTGCAAATTTAAAATCCTCTCTTCAGAAGAAAGACTTGACGAGACTGCCGACCAGCAGATTCCAGCCGTCGATCAGCACGAAGAACAGGATTTTGAACGGCAGCGCGATCACCGTCGGCGGCATCATCATCATGCCCATGGACATGACGAGCGTCGCGACGATCATGTCGATCACCAGGAACGGCAGTGCGATCAAAAATCCGATTTCGAATCCGCGCCGAAGTTCGGAGATCATGTAGGCGGGCACCAGAATGCGCAGCTCGACCGTCTCGCCAGCCTCAACCGGCGGAACGCCGGCAAGATCGGCGAACAGCTTCAGGTCCTTCTCGCGCACTTGACTCAGCATGAACTCCCGAAACGGATCGGTGATCTTCGCATAAGCCTCCTGCTCGGTGATCCGGTTTTCCGTCAGCGGCTGGATCCCCTCCTGCCATGCGCGATCGAAGGTCGGCTGCATAACGAAGAAGGTCATGAACAAAGCGAGGCTGATCAGCACCAGGTTTGCCGGCGTAGTCTGCAGACCAAGACCGGAGCGCAGGAACGACAGGGCGACAACGAACCGGGTAAAGCTGGTCACCATGATCAACAGGCCGGGCGCAATCGACAACACGGTGATCAGCGCGATGAACTGGATCATGCGCGCGCTGGCCGATCCGGCCCCCTCCGGCAGCAGCGAACCGAGCGACGGGATCTCCTGGGCGACCGCCATCGACGGTACCAAGAGAAACGCCAGCGCCGGCAACGCCGCGACCATCATGGTCGGGCAGCCGACAGTAGAAAGGACGATCTTCATTGAACGACCATGGTCTCGATGATGAGCTCGCGGACCTGTCCGTCGGTGCGCAACACCGCGCGTTCGTTCAGGTCGTCGCGAAGATATTGCAGTGCCGTCGGGCCCTGGAGCTGGCTTAAGGACAACGTGCGTAGGTAAGCGATCATGTCCTGAGAGATCTGGGCCGCCGTTGCTTCCGGATTGGCCAGTGCTCCGTTTTCGAACACGATCGAACTCTCGATCCGCACCCAGGTGTTGGAGGGCGCGGCGAGATTGGCGATCACCGGCTCCAGCCGGACGAGCACCATGTCGCCGGAATATTTCAGCTCCGGCATCGTCTTTTCCGGCAGATCGGCTTCCCGCGCCGTCACGGCTTGTTCCACCGTCGAGGCAAGGTGCAGCCCGAGCCCGCCACCGGTGCCGAGCGCGATCAGCGTCAAAATCAGGAGTGCAATGAGCCCGCCGGCCTTTTTCTTGGGCGGAGCGTCCTGAGAGGCTTGGTCAGCCATGGTGGCGGGCCCTTAGAACGGGGCAACGGCGTCATAGACGCGCTGACCCCAGGCCGGTTGCTGAACGTCTGTCAGACGCCCGCGACCACCATAGGAAATTCGGGCTTCCGCGATCTTGTCGTAGGGCACGGTGTTTTTCTCGGAGATGTCGAGCGGCCGCACCACACCTGCGATATTCAACACCCGGACCTCATAGTTGACCCGGATCTCCTGAGAGCCGCTGATCAGGAGATTGCCGTTGGGCAGAACGTCGGTCACGACGGCGGCCACCGACAACCGCAGCTTTTCGGAGCGATCGATCGATCCCTTGCCGTTGCTCTGGGTTCCCGACTTGATGTCGAGATCGGCCGACAGATCGGCGGCGCTGGCGCCGAGCCCGAACCCTGCCGCCGCCAATGCGGCCGAAAGACCCATCTTGGCCTTTCCGTCACGCGAGCGATCGGTTTCATTGTCGAACTGCGCCTTGTCGTTGATCTGGATGGTGACGGTCAGAAGATCGCCGATCCGGCTTGCGCGAATGTCGCGGAAGAGATCGTAGCCCTGCCCACCCCATGTGGAGCCGAACGACTTCGGCTGCGCCGGAGCGTAGCTCGTTGGCAGCGGGGCGACCGCGACGGGTACGCCGGACCCGACCGGCGTCAACTCAGGTCCGGAGAACAGATTGTCGTTGGGCGTCTGGCAACCGGCGACGAGGAGCGCGCCGGCCATACCGAAGAAGGCTGCGCGGTTCATCCCGGCTTCCTCTGGTTGGTCGCGGGATTGGCAAGCCCCGCCATGATGTTGGTAAGTTGGGCGGCGCGCGAGGGATCCATCTCGTTCAAGATGGCGCTCGCCGTGCGGGGCGGCAGCTTGGCGAGGATCGCCGCGGCCGTGAAATCGTTCATAATCGCAAGCTGCTGCGACGCAGAGTCCGGGCGCATCTGGGTATAGATCGCGACCAGATTGTCTTCGGCATTTTTCAGGAAAGCTTCCCGGCGCTCCAACCAGTCCTGATATTCCGCACGCTTGGCCTCGAGCTGAGCGACCCGATCCTCGACCTTCTTCTCCAATGCACGCAGCGCTTCCACCTGGCGCTGAAACCGGGCATCGGCGGCCGCGTCGGCGATATTGGAGCAATATTCGGCTGCGTTCTGTTCGCTCGGCGTGCGGGCGGTTACGGCCGGCTGGGCCGAAGCCTCGGCGGTCGCCGCCTCGCTGGCGGAGGGTTCGGGCGCCGGCGCCTGTTCGTTGGACAACGCCGGATCGGCGAGGAACGCAGCCCCGGCAACGAGGCCGAGACGAGACAATCGCGTTAAATTTCGAAGCATCATGCTTCTCCTCCCGAGGGTCGGGGTCGGCCGAACCGGCCGGCAGTTGAAGTTATTGGACGATGAGTTCGGCCTGCAGCGCGCCGGCGGTCTTGATCGCCTGCAGGATCGAGATGATGTCGGACGGCTTCAGACCCATCCGGTTGAGACCATGAACCAGGGTCTGCAGATCGGTTCCGCCGACGATGGCCAAGTGAGCCGGCTGCTCCTGGGCATCGACCGTGGTGCGCGGCACGATGGCTGTCGCCCCATCGGAGAACGGGTTCGGCTGGGACACTACGGGCATTTCCGTCACCCGTACCGTCATGTTGCCGTGGGCCATTGCGACGGTGGAGATCTCCACATTCTGGCCGATCACCACCGTTCCGGTGCGCTGGTCGATCACCACCCGCGCCGGCGCATCGGTCTGGATCTGCAGTTCCCCGATCTCCGCCAAAAAGCGCGCGGTGGAGACATTGGCCGGCTTCGAAAGCACCACGGCGCGGAGATCGCGCTCGCTGGCCGCCTTCTTGCCGTAGCGGAGCCCCGTGTAGGCGTTGATCGCATCGGCTATCGACGCGGCCGTCTTGAAGTCCGGATTTTCCAGCTCCAGGACGAGCCGCGGCAGGGTGCGCAGCGTGCCCGGAACCTGTTTTTCGACAATTGCGCCGTTCGGAATGCGCCCGGCGGTGGGCACGCCTTGCGTATAGGTTTCCGCCGCCCCGCCGACGGCGAAGCCGGAGACGGCGATCGGCCCTTGGGCCACCGCATAAGTCTCGCCGTCGCCACCCATCAAAGGCGTCAGAACCAGCGTACCACCCTTTAAGGACGTGGAATCGCCGATCGAGGCGATGTTGACGTCGATGCGCGAGCCGACACCGGCAAAAGGCGGCAGATCGGCGATCACCGTGACGGCGGCCACGTTGCGGGCACGAAGCGAGGCGCCCTGAACGTTGACCCCCATCCGGTCGAGCATCGATTGCAACGCCTGCTCGGTATAGGGCGCATTGCGCAGCGTATCGCCGGTGCCCTGCAAGCCCATCACCAGGCCGTAGCCGATGAGCTGGTTGTCGCGCACGCCTTGAACGGTGGTGACGTCCTTGATGCGGGTTGCCGCCGCGGGGGCGGCACCCAGCAGGGCGAGGCCCGCGATCAAAAGCAAAAGCCGTTTCATAGCGTGCCCCCAACAAGCAGGCTGCCATCGGCCTGGACGATGCCGGTGATGACTTGCCCGGAATCGATGTTGCGGGCCTGGACCAGCGCGCCGAGCGCACCCGACTGCAACGGTAGGACCGTTGTCGAGATCGAGAGATTGCCGGCTTCGAACCGGGCTTCGACCGGCTTTCCACGAGTAATCAACGTCGGCTCGCCGACCGAGTTGTTCGGAATTGGCTTGCCCGCCACGAGCGTGCGTCGGGCCACCTTGCCGATCAGCGGTGCACCGTCCTCAACCACCGCCAACGGCCGATCCGGATCGTAGTAGAAGGCTTTCTCCGTCAGCATCTCCGGACCGATATGGTCGCCCGGATAGATCGTGACGGCAGGCACCGGCAGCAGGCCCTGAACCTGACCGGCACGCACGGCGACGACCGAGGCGGCGAGTGCGAGCGCAAGGAGCGCGCCCCGCAGACAAGTACGGACGAGTGCGGTGGCCATGACGATCTAGCGGATGCCCTTGGAGACGGTGCCGGCCATTTCGTCGGCCGCCTGGATCACCTTGGAGTTCATCTCATAGGCGCGCTGCGCGGAGATCAGTTCGGTGATTTCCTTGACCGGATCGACGTTGGAGCCTTCCAGATAGCCCTGATGGATCTTGCCGAGACCGTCTTCCGAGGCGATCCCTTCCAGCGGCTGCCCGGAAGCGGCGGTCTCGCGATAGAGGTTGTCGCCGAGCGGTTCCAGACCGGCCTCGTTCGCGAACGAGACCAGCGAGAGCTGACCGAGCAGCAGCGGGTCCTGCTGGGACGCGACCTGGGCGTACACTTCGCCGGATTCGTTGACGGTGATCCCGGTGGTGTCGGCCGGGAACACAATCGCCGGCTCCACGCCATATCCGTCAATGGTGACGAGCTCGCCGTTCGGCCCCTTGTTGAAGGCGCCGGCGCGGGTATAGAGCGCTTCGCCGTTGGGGCCGGTGATCTGGAACCAGCCACGGCCGTTGATGGCGAGGTCGAGCGGGTTGGACGTCTGCGCGAGCGCGCCCTGGATGTGCAGGTTGCGCACGCCGACGGTGCGCACACCAAGGCCGATGCGCGCGCCTTCCGGGACCGGGTTTTCGCCGCCCTGGTTCGGAACGCCCTGAACCCGCTCGAACTGGTAGAGCAGGTCTGAAAACTCCGCCCGGGCCCTCTTGAAGCCGGTGGTGTTGATGTTCGCGACGTTGTTCGCGATCACTTCGACGTTGGTCTGCTGCGCAGCCATGCCGGTTGCGGCGATCGATAGCGCTTTCATGCCATTGGCCTCTAGTGCGTTTCCAGGCGATGCGGAAACCGGGTCGCCGTTCGGAAATGCGTTAAATCAATGAGTTAGATCTGCATCCGGCTGATTTCTTGATAGGCTGAGACCACCTTGTCGCGGATTGCGACGGCGGCGTGCAGCGTCTGCTCGGCCGACATGATGGCCATGACCACCTCTTGGACCGACGACTTGCCCTCGACGCCGCTGATCGCGGCGGCCTCGCCGGTGCGCAGCGTTTCCACGGCTTCGCTCGACACTTTGGCAAGCACTTCGCCAAACTCCGCCGGCGGCGTACCGGCAGCGGAAGCGGGAGCGGCCGACCGGCCAACGGTGGACGTGGAGCCGATCGCTCCAAGCGAATTCACGATCATCGTCACGAGCTCCGCAACAGATCGATGGTCATGGAGATCATCGATCGGGCCTGCTTGATCATCTGGAGGTTGGCTTCGTAGGAACGGCTCGCCTCGCGAAGGTCGGCCATTTCAACGAGCATGTTCACGTTCGGAAGCTTGACGTTTCCGTCCTGGTCGGCCGCCGGGTGACCAGGATCGTGCTCGACCAGGAACGGGCTGTCGTCGGTGACGATGCCCTTCACCTTCACGCTTTCCGCACCGAGCGCGTCGTCGAAGCGGGCGTCGAACAGGATCGTCTTGCGCTGATACGGGTCGGCGCCTTCGACCGACCCGGTGGAGCGCGCGTTCGCGATATTTTCAGCCACGATGCGCAGACGGGCCGACTGGGCTTCCATGCCCGCGCCCGCAAGACGGCTCACGGCTGCCAAGGCATCGATCATCCGGAGGTCCTCACGCTGGTCAGGAACATGCGGTGAAAGGAGCGGGCGATCGAGGTGTCGAGCGAGTAGACCCGCTGGACCTCGGCCGCTTTGGCGAGCTCCTGGTCCATGCTCACGCTGTTGCCCGAATGGGTGATGTCCCAGCTTTCCGCCTTACCGGCCTCGCTGGTTCCGAGCGCGGTCGCTTCCACGCCGATATGGCCCGGCCGCGTCGCGGCCATGGTCAGGCGCGTCTTGTCGAGCGCCGCGGCAAACGGCTCGATATCCTTAGCCTTGAAGCCAGGGGTGTCGGCGTTCGCGATATTCGCACTGATCGTGGCCTGCCGCACCGAAGCCCATTCTGCATGGCTACGGACGAGGCCGAATAGATGAACAGGTTCCACGGGGAGCCTCCACAGCTTCATCGCCATGGAACCTAGGCCGGCAAACTTGCCCGAAGCTGGCGCAGGTGACTGCGGCGCCTATTTTACCGAACCGCTACTGTAGGTTCGCCGAACCGTAGAAAAGCGCGAACGCGTCGGCGTTCTTAATACTCTCCTCAGAGCCATCTTCGCCGTCGCACAGGATCCCGTCACCGAGTGCGGTGGAGAACCGGGTCCAGGTCTCCTCCTCCTCATCGCTAAGCTCGCGGGAGAACAGGATGCCGTGCAGATTCACGCCAACGAAATCGGACGCGAACACGAGACTGAAATAGGCGGTCAGTTCGGGATGGCAGATTTCCAACTCGATCGACGCGGTCGGGTTGCGGCCCCAGTCGCACACGGCGCTGGCGCTGCGGCCGTACCTGAGGAAGCCGGGCTTGAGCCAGACTTCGCTGGAGCTCTCGATCAGATGCTCCAGGTGGCGGTCTTTCTCACAGAGAATGTAACCGATCAGCACACCGGCATCGACGAGCTGCATTTCCACGATGAACGCCCGGATCGTCTTCGCCAGAAGCTTCTCGTAGCGAACATACTCGTAAGCGTCGGCGGCATCCGTCCTGAGATAATAGTTACCGGCTCGCATTTTTACCGCCCTCTTGCGTGTAGACATAGTAGATCACACGGGCCACCGCGCGATAGAATTCCGATGGAATCCACTGATCGACCTCGACCGCGCCGTAGAGGGAGCGGGCAAGGGGTTTATCCTCGACAATCGGAATGCCGTGCTTCGTCGCAATTTCTCTGATCTTGAGCGCGACGAGATCCGCTCCCTTGGCGACCACGAGCGGCGCGCCGCCGTCCTCCTGCCGATAGCGCAGGGCGATCGCATAATGGGTCGGATTGGTGATGATGACGGTTGCCGTCGGCACGGCCGTCAGCATGCGCCGACGCGCCCGGTCCTTGGCGAGCGAACGCAGACGGGCTTTGACGAACGGGTCGCCCTCCATCTGCTTCATCTCTTCCTTGACCTCCTGGCGGGTCATGCGCAGGTCCGCCCGCCACTTGAACCGGGACCACACAAGGTCCGCCGCGACCAGCACGATGGTCGCCACGCAGACGGCGGCCAGCAGCCGCGTCGCCATGGAGAGAAGTTGAGCGGGCAGCAGCGTCGGATCGGTGATGGCAGCGTTGATGACGCCGCTGATCTCGCTGCGTAAAAACAGGGCCGCAACGGCGCCCACCGCGGCAAACTTGAAGAGGGAGCGGCCGAACTCCACCAGGCCCTGAGAGCCGAAAATGCGCTTCCACCCGGCCTTGGGGGAAATCCGGTTCCACTGCGGCCGAATGCGCTCCGGCACCAGCCGGGGCGCGTTCTGGGCCAGCGAGGCAACCACGCCGAAGGCAGCAAGCAGCAGCACGATGGGCAGGATGAACAGGGCGATCGCCCGCCCGACATCGGAGAACAGCACGAGCGCGTCGCCACCGTCCTCCAGCGCGTAGCCGCCGGCATTGTCGATCAGGCGGGACAGGTCCGCCACCAGCGCCGGCACCTTTTCAGCGACAAGAAAGGTCAACGCCAGCAAAATCCCGAGCAAAGAGGCAAACACTGAGGCCTCCTTGGAAAAGGGGACATTGCCCTTCTCCAAAGCGTCGGAGATCTTTTTCTCCGAGGCGTCTTCGGTTTTGCTGTCCTTGTCCTGGTCTTCGGCCACGTCCCCGCCCGATCAGTTCATATAGCCGTCGTCGTCCGGGTCGCCGAGCTCGATCTCGCCCCGCCCCGCCATTTCCAGCGCAAGGTCGGTGATCAGGCGGCGGGCCTCGGCGATGTCGCGCTGGGAGGACGCCTCGCTGTTCTGGATTTCCTGCTCCACCATGCGGCGCACGCGCGAGGCGAGCGACTGCAGGATGATGTCGCGGAACTCCGGATTGGCGCCCTTGAGCGCAACCACGACCTTTTCGTTCGGCACCTGGTCGAACAGCGTGGTCCGTGCGCGGGGCGTGAGCCGGATGATATCGTCGAAGGTGAACAGGAGTCCCTTCAGGATCTCCGCCGACTTCGGCTTCGACTGGGCGAGGTCTTCCAGGACCTCTTCCATCTGGTCGCGCTCCATCTTGTTGATGATGTCGGCCATGCGCGCATGGGTGTCGGAACCGGCATTGCGCGAGAAGTTCATCATGAAGTCTTCGTGGATCGTTTTCTCGATGATCTGCATGGTCTCATCGACGATCGGCTTGAAGGTGAGCATGCGGCGCGTCAGATCGCTGCGCAGCTCCGAGGGAAGATGCGCCATGACCTTCGCCGCGCAGCCAGACTTTACCTTGGACAGGATTAGCGCAGCTGTCTGCGGATGCTCTTTGACCAGGTAGGAGGCGAGGGACTGCTCGGCGACCTGCGAGATCCGGTCCCAGATCGAATGGTTCTGGCTGCCCAGAACGTCATTCATGATCTGCCTGACCTCGTCGGGATCCAGAATCCCGCTCAGGAGCTTTTCGACCGCGTCCGCGTTGCCGACCAAGCTCGCGCCGGCACCGAATTGGGACGCGAAGTCCTCCACCAGCGCTTCCAGTTGGGTGGAATTGACCGGACGCAGCTCGGCGATCGACCGGGTCACCATCCGGATCTCGTCGGCGTTGAAATGGCGCATGACCCGCGCGGCCGCCGGCTTGCCCATCGCCATGAGCAAGGCGGCGACACGGTCCGGCCCCTTCAGCGGGCGCGGTCCTCTGGCGGTGGGTGCAACGGCGGCAGCGGTCATGGCGAAGGACCTAGCTGTTCATCTCGGAACCGGGCGGGCCGACGATCTCCGTCAGCGACACGCCGAAGCGAGAGTTGTCGTCTTCCACGACCACGACCTCGCCGCGGGCGATCACGCGACCATTGACGACCACGTCCACAGGCTCGCCGACGCGGTGGTCGAGCGGAACGATCGCGCCCCGACCGAGCTTCATCAGGTTGGCGACCGGCATCGTCGCCGAGCCGAGGACCACCTGCATCAAAACCGGAATGCGCAAAATGGAATCGAGATTGCGGGCGGTGCCGAAATTCCACTTTTCGGCGGCCTCCGCAGGCACCTCGTGGCTGGGGTCGGCGAAAGGGTCCACCATGGCATCTTCATCGTTCACGGACATGAAAGCGGTTCCTTAGAATGGTCGGCGCGGGGATCAGCGGGGGGTGTCCAGAGCGGATGCGCGGGTGCGGGCATCGATCGTGGCGACCAACGCCTCCGCCTGGTCGATGCGCACCGCGAGATCCAGTGCGGTCGCGCGCCCGTCGGCATTGAGGGCTTCGACGGCCGTCCGCGCGGCCGCTAGCGCGTCCTCGGTTTCGCAGAAGATGCGGCGATAGTCGCCAAGCGCGACGTCGAGCCGCCTCAGACGGCGATACATCAGCGCCGCGAACACGCTCGTGACGACAAGGGCCACCAGAAGCGTGGCGTCAACGAGGTAGGATGTCATCGATGAACTCCTGCTCCTGGTCGATCAAATCGTCGATCCGAAGTTGATAGCTGCCTTCCGCTTGGCCCAACTCGCACCAGAAGAGCTGCTCGCTTGAGCTCACCAGCTTGACGCGGGAGCGCGGCGTGGCGTTGAGATGCAGCACTTGGCCGACCTTGAGCCGGGAAATCTCGTCCAGCGAAATCTCCCGCGATTCCAGGATGGCGTTGAGCGTCACCTGGGTCTTCTGGATCTCCGTTCCGATCTGCTTGACCCAGGCGGGATCGCGCACCGAGGAATCCCCGGTGAATGCACGCGCCAGCGTTTGGCGCATCGGCGTCAGCGCCGATTGCGGGATCATCAGAAACATCTCGCCGCCGCGGTTGATCGCCTGCAGCAGGAACTTCGCCACCACCGACTGGTTGTTGCGCCGGCCCATGACAGCGAAGTCGAGACGGGTCTCCAGGCGCTCGAACCGAAAGCTGGTGTCGGAGACGAGCGAGAAGGATTCCTTCATCGCCTTCGCCACCAGCTCGAACAGCGTCTGGCAAATGCGCATTTCGATGTTGGTGAACGGCCGCTCATCGTCGATCGGCGGCTCGGAGCCGTCGGAGCCGAACAGGGCTTCCACCATGGTGAAGACGAAGTCGCGATCGAACCCCACCAGGACGTGCGAGTCCCATCCCGGAGCGTTGAAGACGCCGACGACCGCGTTGCCCTCATACTCCTCGAGCACGTCGCCAATGCGGCCACTCTCGATATGGCTCAGCGAATAGTAGCACTGCGAGGCTGCCAGGTGCCGCATGCTGTCGGCAACATGGGTGGTGACGCGATCGAAGATCACATGCAGCATTGGAAGCCGGTCGAGCGAAAGGCCGGCCGCGTCCAAAAGCATGTCGCGGATATCGCCCGCGGAAGGGCTGTGAGCGTTCATCGGTCTAGGCCGCCTGCTGGAGCGCCGCGCCGGAGCCGGGCGTGTTGGCGATAGCGTCGTTCTCAACGTCGTCGATGGACGGCCGCTCGGCGGCCGAGATCGTCTTGCGACCGTGCTCCAGCGCGATCTGCGGCAAGGCACCGTTCATGTAGGCGATCAGCGTCTGCTTGGTGATGATGTAGGGCTGACACTGCTTCTCGCGGGTGACCTTGATCTTGGTCGCCAGCGGCGAAAGCATCGCATAGGACGAGAAGATGCCGACGAAGGTGCCGATCAGGGCCGAGCCGATATAGTGGCCGAGGATCTCCGGCGACTGGTCGATCGCGCCCATCGCCTTCACGATGCCGAGCACGGCCGCGCAGATGCCGATCGCCGGCAACGCTTCGGCCACGGTGCTGACCGCGTTGTACGGCTTGGTCTTGTACTTCTTGATGGTGGAGATTTCCTGCTCCATCAGCGCCTCGATCTCGTGCGAGCGGGCGTTGCCGATTAGGATCAACCGGACATAGTCGCAGATATACTGCGTGAGATACTTATCTTTCTGGATCTTCGGGTAGTGCTGGAAGATCGGCGAATTGTCGGGATCGTCGATATGACCCTCGACCTCGTTGCGCGGCTTGGAGCGCAGCTCGCGCATGAGGGAGAACAGCAGGCCGAGAAGGGCGAGATAGTCGGCCTTCTTCGGTCCGGCGCCCTTGATCGCCTCCAGCATGCCCTTGCCGGTGTCTTTGATGACCGACATCGGGTTGGCGATGATGAAGGTGCCGAGCGCGATGCCGCCGATGATGACGTACTCGAACGGCTGCCAGATGACTTCGATGTGTCCGCCCATCGCCATGAAGCCTCCAGCCATGGAGGCAATACCGACGACAAGCCCGATGAGAACGCCCAAGGGTCCACTCCTTCCCGATAAGAGTGGCGCACTCTAGGCGTGGCTAGCTTGCGCGAGGCTGATCGTCCGCATGCCCTCGCGCGCGTGCGCTCCCATAAAGCCGCATGATCGCCGATCGGCGCCGCACCGGGCGTTTCGGGCGATCGGACTCGGTCTCGATCATCCCTGCGGCGGGCCGGCAGTTTCGCGCAAGCCTGGCCGGCGATCCTTGATCCAACCATCGAGGATGGACCATGATCTCGACCTACACGTCCTATCGTCTCGCAACGCGCGATCTCGACCGTACGCTGGCCATGAAAGCGGCGGAGAAACCGGTCGCGCTGGAGACAAAGTACTATCTGGAGAATATCTCCAAGGTGAAGTCGGTCGACGACTTCCTCGGCGACACGCGCCTGTTCCGCTACGCGATGAACGCGTTCGGACTTCAGGATATGGCCCACGCCAAGGGCTATATGCGCAAGATCCTCAGCGAGAGCCTCGCCGACGAGAAGAGCCTGGTCAATCGTGTAAACGACGACCGTTTCAAGTCGTTCGCGGAGACCTTCAACTTCGTCGACAAGGGCGAAGAGGCCATCCAGGCGGACGCCGCCCGCCAGGGCGTCGTCGACCGGTTCGTGCGCCAGACCCTGGAGGTCGATCTCGGCACGGAGAACGAAGCGGTCCGGCTCGCGCTCTACTTCCAGCGTTCGGTGGGCGACATCAAGTCCGGTTACTCCATTCTGGCCGATAACGCGCTGATGGAGGTCGTCTACACCGCGCTCGGCTTTCCCGACGAGATGAAGGGCGCCGACATCGACAAGCAGGCTGCCTCGATCGAGAAGCGTCTCGATCTGGACAAGCTGAAGGACCCGAAAGAGCTGGAGAAGTTCTTGGTCCGCTTCTCCTCCATGTGGGACCTGAAACAGGGCACCCCGGCCTCCCCGATCCTGTCGCTGTTTTCCAATCAGTCGATGCCGTCGATCGGCCTCGACCTCGCCATGACCTTACAGCAGTTCAAGCGCGGAGGCTGACCGACTATGTCATCCGGAATCTATGTCGGCCTGTCCGCCCAGATCGCGCTCGATCGCCGCTTGGCGACGGTCGCCAACAACGTCGCCAATATGAACACCACCGGCTTTCGCGCCGAAGAGGTCCGGTTCGACACCGTTCTCTCCAAGCTCGGCACGCGCGAGGTCGCCTACTCCTCTCCCGGTGAAACCTATATCTCGCGCCAACCCGGCCAGGTCACCTACACCGGCAACACCCTGGACGTGGCGATCGACGGCGACGGATGGTTCGCGATCGACACCGCCGCCGGCCCCGCCTACACCCGCGACGGCCGCATGCAGTTGTCGGAGTCCGGCGACCTCCTCTCCGTGGAAGGCCACGCCATCCTGGATTCCGGCGGCGCCCCGATTGCGCTCGATCCACGCGGCGGCGAAGTCACCATCGGACGCGACGGCATGCTCACCCAGGACGGTCGCCAGATGGGGTCCCTGGGCGTGTTCCTGCTGCCGGACACCGCTAAGCTCTCGCGCTACGGCGATACCGCCATCCTCTCCGATCAGGAAGGTTTGCCGGTGGAGGACCGCGTCGCCAACGGCGTCAAGCAGGGTTACGTCGAGGGCGCCAACGTCAATCCCGTCCTGGAAATGACCAAGCTCATCATGATCTCGCGCACCTTCGACAGTGCGGCCTCGGCCGTCGCGGAAAGCGAGGACACGCAGAAACAGGCAATCCAGGCTCTCGGACCGACCTCGTAAACCGCTCCGAGTTGAACCGACGTGGAACCTCAAAAAATGAACCCGCTCACGCGCCTCGCCGCGACCGTGGAAGAGGCGCTCGCGGAGCTCCCCGTCGTGCGCGTCGGGGGCACCGTCACCGACGTGTCGCCGACCGCCTACCGGGTTGCCGGATTGTCGTCGTTCGTGAAGCTCGGCGACCGGGTCGGTGTACGCGACGGCAACCGGCTCATCGCCGGCGAAGCGATCCGGATCGATCGTGACACCGTCTCCGTCAAGCCTTTCGAGGATCGCATTGCCGTCGGCGTCGGCGCCACCGCGTTTCGGATGGGCGCCATGGGCCTCAGGCCGCATCCCGACTGGATCGGCCGAGTTGTGAACGCGCTCGGTGATCCGCTCGACGGCGGCGGCCCGCTTGCCCGTGGCGATCGGACCATGCCAGCCGACCGAGAGCCGCCTGCGGCGATGACGCGCGCGCGCATCGATAAGCCGCTGCGCACCGGCATCAAGGTGATCGATCTCTTCACCCCGATCTGCGAGGGCCAGCGCATCGGCATCTTCGCCGGCTCCGGTGTCGGCAAGTCGACCATGCTGGCCATGATAGCCCGCGCCGAAAGCTTCGATGTGGTGGTGGTCGGCCTGGTGGGCGAACGCGGCCGCGAGGTGCGGGAGTTTCTGGAAGGTCCGCTGAAGGATAACCGCGCCAAATCGGTGGTGATCGTCTCCACCGGCGACGAAAGCCCGATGATGCGCCGGCTTGCGCCCCAGTCGGCGACGGCGGTGGCGGAATATTTCCGCGACCTGGGCAAATCGGTGCTGCTGATCATCGATTCGGTGACGCGTTACGCCCATGCCGCCCGCGACGTGGCGCTTGCCGCCGGCGAGCCGGCAGTGGCGCGCGGCTATGCGCCGAGCACCTTTTCCGAGCTGCCCCGCCTTCTGGAGCGGGCCGGACCAGGCGCGGAAGGGGCCGGCACCATCACCGGCATCTTTTCGGTGCTGGTGGACGGCGACGACCACAACGATCCAGTCGCCGATTCCATTCGCGGCACCCTCGACGGCCATGTCGTTCTCGACCGCGCGATCGCCGACCAGGGCCGCTTTCCGGCCGTCAACGTGCTGGGCTCGATCTCGCGTCTGGCCGAACTGGTCTGGAGCAAGGAGCAGCGGGAGCTGGTGCGTCGTCTGCGCGGCATGATCGCCCGCTTCGAGGACACGCGCGATCTCAGGCTGATGGGCGGCTATCACGCCGGCAGCGATCCCGACCTGGACCAGGCGGTCGCGCTGGTTCCGAAAGTCTACGAGGCGCTGCGCCAGAGCCCCGACACCGGCCTGGTGCGCGACGCCTTCTCCGATCTCGCCCAACTCATGCGCGGCTGAGCCCGACAGCGCCTGCGCGCACCAGCCTCGCACAAGCCAACCCCTTTCTAGTGTCGACGACCTAAGCGGGAGACCAGCTCATGTCCCTTTACGGGCTACTTCGCACCAGCGTGTCGGGCATGAACGCCCAGTCCACCAAGCTATCCACCATTGGCGACAACGTCGCGAACTCCGATACAGCCGGCTACAAGCGCGCTTCTACGGAGTTCTCGTCGCTTCTCATGGCGAATTCCAAGACCAACTACAATTCCGGCTCCGTGGTCTCCAGCATTCGCTACGCGATCAACGAGCAGGGTGCGCTGTCCTACACCACCTCTTCCACCGATCTTGCGGTGCAGGGCGACGGCTTCTTCGTGGTGAACGACCCGACCGGCATGCCGTTTCTGACCCGCGCCGGCTCGTTCACCCGCGACGGCAACACCGGCAACCTGGTGAACGCCGCCGGCTTCACGCTGATGGGCTACGACATCAGCGAGGGGGACGCCCAGGGCACGCTCAACGGCTACGCCAATCTGGTACCGATCGACATCTCCGCCATGAACATGCAGGCGAGCGCGTCGACCACCGGCATCTTCACGGCCAACCTGCCGTCCGATGCCGGCATCGTTGCCGCCGCCGACCTGCCCAGCACCAACGCGGCGACGGCGGATTACACCGCCAAGTCGTCCATCGTCGTCTACGACGATCTCGGCAGCGAAGTCGTTCTGGACATCTACTTCTCGAAGTCCGCCGACAGCACCTGGGAGGCCGCCGTCTACGACCAGGCCGACGCCACTCCCGGCTCAAGCTTCCCATACAGCTCCGCCGCCCTGGCCACGCAGACCATGACCTTCGATGCCAACGGCAACCTCACGAGTGCCGGCACCATGACGATCCCCGTGCCGGGCGGCCAGAATGTCACCGTCGACATCTCCAAGATGACCCAGCTCGCGACCGACTACACCCCGCTAACGGCGACCGTCGACGGCTCGGCGCCGTCCACCGTCACCGACGTCGAGATCGGCGAGAACGGCATCGTCCAGGCAATCTACGAGAACGGCTCCAAGGCGGCAGCCTACCGGATCCCGCTCGCCGACGTGCCGAGCCCGGACAAGCTGCAGCCGATGGCCGGCAACATCTTCTCCACGACGCTGGAATCCGGCGACGTCACCGTCGGCTTCCCGACCGAATCCGGTCTCGGTTCGCTGGTCTCCGGTGCGCTGGAACAGTCCAACGTCGATCTCGCTACCGAGTTCACCGAGATGATCGTCGCCCAGCGCAGCTACACCGGCAACTCGAAGGTCTTCCAGACCGGCAACGAGCTGCTCGACACGCTGATGAACCTCAAGCGCTAACCAATAAATCGATCGCGATGAGGCTTGGTCTGATCCGACCAAAGCCGATCGTGATTATCCCGACAAAGGGGAGACGAGAACGTGAGCCTGTCGGTTGCGTTGAACACGGCGCGGTCGTCGATTCAGGCGACGTCCACCCAGATCGCGACGTCAGGCAAGAACGTCGCGGGGGCGGACGATCCGACCTATTCGCGCAAGATCGCCTCAAAGACCACGACGGCGGACGGCAGCGCGCGTCTCGTTTCGATCGGGCGCGCGACCGATGTGGCGCTCTACACTCGGATGCTCGGTGCCACTTCCGCGACCACCGGCGCGACCGCGCGGCTTGAGGGCATCGAGCGGCTAGCCGAGACCGTTGGCGATCCGGAGCTTGAGACTTCGCCGGCCGCGAAGATCGGCGCGCTGTCGTCCGCGCTTCTGGAATATGCCAACACGCCAGACGACCCGCTGTTCGGTCAGAACGTGGTGACGGCGGCTTCGGATCTCACCCGCACCATGAATGCGGCTGCGGAAACGGTTCTGACCGTCCGCAAGGACGCCGACGCCGACATCGCCGCCTCGGTCGACCGCCTGAACGGCCTGCTCGGCCGGTTCGAGGAGATGAACCAGGCGGTGGTGGCCGGCAGCGGAACCGGTCGCGACATTACCCAGCTCATGGATCAGCGCGACGCGCTGCTCTCCCAGATCTCAGAGGAGATCGGGATCTCGGTCGTCAACCGCGGCCAAAACAACGACTTGGTTCTCTACACCGACAGCGGCGTGACCCTGTTTGAGACGCGGGCCCGGGTCGTGGCGTTCACGCCGGCCTCGATCCTGACCGCTGGTATGACCGGCAACGCGGTGACCATCGACGGCGTCCCGGTGACCGGATCCAATGCCAGCATGCCGCTGCAGTCCGGCCGCCTGGTCGGCCTGACGGAGGTGCGCGATGAGGTCGCCATGACCTATCAGCGCCAGCTCGACGAAATGGCGCGCGGCCTGGTGACCGCGTTCGCCGAAGCGGACCAGACCGCCGGCGGAGCCCCCGACCTGCCCGGGCTGTTCACCTTCCCCAGCGCGACCGGCGTGCCCGGAGTGGTGACCGCGAACCTGTCGGTCGTCCTGCAGGTGAATCCCGCCGTCGACCCCGCCCAGGGCGGCGCCGTCGCCCGTCTGCGCGACGGCATCAACGGCGGGGTCTACACCTACAACACGGGCGGCGGTGCAAGCTTCTCAGTTCGTCTGCGCGGGCTGGTGGATGGATTGGCGGGCAACCAGTCGTTCGATGCCGGCACCGGCCTTTCCCCCGTGTCCAGCCTTCAGGAATTCGCGGCCGGATCGGTGAGCTGGATAGAGGCGCTTCGGGCAGGCGCGACCCGTTCCGCCGACTATGAAACCGCACTCCTGTCGCGAGCTTCGGAAGCGCTCTCCAACGCCACCGGCGTCAATCTCGACGAAGAGTACGCCATCCAGCTTCAACTCGAACAGAGTTTCGGCGCCTCTTCGAGGCTGATCTCGGTGATCGACGATCTGTTCAAGACCCTTCTGGGGATCGTGAGGTAGGCCATGCGCACCAGCCTGATTTCCACCATGTCGCTCAACAGCGCGCCGCGCACGGGTCTTGCCGAAATGCAGGAGCGGCTGGCCGCGGCGACCAAGGAAGTCGCCACCGGACGACATGCCGATACTGGTCTGGTCCTGGCCGACCGTACGGGGCGCACCGTATCGCTGCGCCAGGAGATGGGCAGCCTCGATTCTATGATCACGTCGAACAGCGTGGCCAGAAGCCGGATCGAGAAAACCCATCTCGCGTTGGAAGACATCGGCGGCTCCATCCAGTCTCTACAGAACAACCTGACCGGGCTGCCGGATTCGACCCAGGAAATCGCCATCCTGCGGCGCCAGGCGAACGACGCGCTCGACAAGTTCGTGTCGACCATGAATACCGCCGACGGCCGCGTTCATTTGTTCGCCGGCACCAACTCCGAAACGCCGCCGCTGGCCGAGTATGACAGTGGACCGAAGGCCGCGCTGGATGCCGCGTTGATTGCGAAATTCGGGCTGACCTCCCCGCCGCAGGAGGACACCGCCGGACTGGCCGCGATTACGCCGGCCGACATGTCGGATTTCCTCGACAACGAATTCGCGGCGATGTTCTCCGATCCGGACTGGACATCGGTCTGGTCATCGGCTGCGGACGAGCCGCTGCAAAGCCGGATTTCGCCGACCGAGACAGTCGCGACGTCGATCAGCGCCAACGGTACCGCAACGCGCGATCTCGCCAAGGCCCTGACGGCGCTGGCCGATTTCGGCATCGATCATTTGGCGCCCGAGACGCGCGCTGTCGTGTTCCACCGCTCGCTTTCGACCATGAACGCCGGCCTGACCCAGACCGTGACCGACCGGGCCATGCTTGGGGTCTCCCAACAACGCCTCGACGCCGCCGACACCCGCATGCGCAACGCCCGCGACATCGTCGAGCAGCGCATTGCCGCGTTCGAAGCTGTCAACCCGGTCGAGAAGAAAGCCGAGATCGACCAGCTCTCGGTCCAAATCGAAATGTCTTACTCGCTGACCGCCAAGCTTCTGCGCCTCAGCATCATGAACTATGCTTAATCGGGAGATCCGAAAGACATGTACAAGTTCTCCTACGCCGAAGTCCTTGACGACGCGAGCGACGAACGACGGGGGCGCGAAGTGATGGCGCTCGAGCACGGTATCGAGCTCCTGCAGAAAGCCAAAGCCGGCGACCCCTCGGCCCCGACGACCATCGAGGCCATTCGCTTCATCCAGCAGCTCTGGGGTTTCCTGATCCGCGACCTGTCCGACGACACCAACGGCCTGGCCGAACAGTTGCGCGCGGACCTGATCTCGATCGGGCTTTGGGTGATCCGCGAGGCCGACCGTGTGCTGAGCGGCGCCTCCACCAACATCGCCGGGCTGATCGAGGTCAACCGGAGCATCCGGGACGGTCTCAAATGACCAAACCGATTCAGATATCGCTGCGTGCCGGCGAACGCATCTACATCAATGGTGCGGTCCTCCGCGTCGGCCGCAAGGTCACGCTGGAACTCCTCAACGACGTGACCTTCCTCCTGGAAAGCCATGTGATGCAAGTCGAGGACACCGGTACGCCGCTGCGTCAGCTCTATTTCGTCGTCCAGACCATGCTGATCGATCCGCGCAACGCCGAGGCCACTCGGGCGCTGTTCCGCAACCTGCATCACGCCTTGATGATCGCAACGGAGAACGAGCAGATCCTGGAAGGCCTGGTGGATGTGGAACGCCTGGTTGCCGCCGGTCGGCCGTTCGAGGGGCTCCGCACCATCCGCCGGATGTTCCCGATCGAGGACATGATCCTCGGACGCGACGTGTCCGCACCAAGCGCTCAGGCGCCGATTCCCGGCAAGCAGGTCGAGGCCTGCTCCGCCGGCGCCGCACTCTAGACCGGAGGAACCACGACATGACCGGTGTCTCCGGCCTGTCCAGCAACGCCACGTTCGCCCAGGATCAGACTCAGGCGAAGTCCCAGAGCAAGACGCCGGACTACGACGCCTTTCTCATGCTCCTGGTCACCCAGTTGAAGAACCAGGATCCGACCGCTCCGGTCGAGGGCACGGAATATATGTCCCAGCTCGCGACCTTCTCCCAGGTCGAGCAGGCGATGCAGACCAACACCAAGCTCGACACGCTCTTGACCTCGTCCGCCATGGACATCGGCACCAGCATGATCGGGCGCCAGGTGACGGCCGCCGACGGATCGAAGTCGGGCGAGGTCGCATCGGTACGGCTGACCTCGGACGGCCCGCTGGCGACCTTGACCGACGGCTCCACCTTGATGGTCGGGCCGGGCGTGACGGTCAGTTGACGCCATGAACGAAGTCGACGCCATCGACCTCGTGCAGTATGCGATCGGCACGGTGATCCTCGCCGGCGCACCGGCGATCGGCGCCGCCATGCTGGTCGGGCTCGCGGTCGCGCTGTTTCAAGCGCTCACCCAGGTGCAGGAAATGACCCTCACCTTCATCCCGAAGATCCTGACGATCCTCGCCGTGTCCGCCCTGTCGGCGACTTTCATCGGCGGCACGATCTACACCTTCACCGAGGAGGTGTATGGGCGGATCGTGACCGGCTTCTGATCGATCTCGCCCGCCGGGCCGGCACGCAAGCCTCCCGAAAGCATCGCCGCGCACTCTCTCCCCATAGCTTGGGCATATGCCTCGGTCCGGTCGGTTTCATCCGGCCGCCGGGAGTGCGCTCGAGCGTCTTTATCCAGAGCCATGTGTTTGCAGCTGGCGCGGTCGCCCGTTTGCAAGAGGCTCTAAGGGGGATGTGACCTGTGAGCGACGTTGCGGCGGCCGCGGCTGGCGGCGAACGAAAGTCCATGCGCGATATCGGCTTTGCCGTCGGTGTCGTTGCGATCCTGGCCGTTCTCTTTCTTCCGATCCCGACCTTCCTGATCGATATCGGCCTGGCAATGTCGATCGCGCTATCCGTCCTGATCCTGATGGTGGCGCTATGGATCGAGAAGCCGCTGGAATTCTCCTCCTTTCCCACGGTGCTCCTGATCGCCACGCTGACGCGGCTGTCGCTGTCGGTCGCGACCACACGCCTGATTCTCGCGAACGGAAATCAGGGCGTCGATGCGGCCGGCCACGTCATCCAGGGCTTTTCCCAGTTCGTGATGGGCGGCGATTTCGTCATCGGAATCGTGGTTTTCCTGATCCTCGTCACCGTCAATTTCCTGGTCATCACAAAGGGCGCGACCCGTATCGCGGAAGTGGGCGCGCGCTTCACCCTGGATGCCATCCCCGGCAAGCAGATGGCGATCGACGCCGACCTTGCCGCCGGGCTGATCGACGACAAGCAGGCCCAGGCGCGCCGGCGCGAACTGGAAGAGGAAAGCGCCTTCTTCGGCTCCATGGACGGCGCCTCTAAGTTCGTGCGCGGCGAAGCGATCGCGAGCTTGATCACCATCGCCGTCAATATCTTCGGCGGGATCGTCATCGCCACAACCCGCTACGGAATGCCGCTGTCGGACGCTGCCGACGTGTTCACCCGCCTGTCGGTCGGCGACGGCCTCGTCGCTCAGATCCCGGCGCTGATCGTGTCGCTCGCCGCCGGCCTGCTGGTCTCCAAGGGCGGCACCCGCGGCACGGCGGAGCAAGCGGTGCTGGGCCAGCTCGGCGCCTATCCGCGCGCCCTGTTCGTGGCCTCGGGCCTGCTGGCCATCTTCGCCGTGATGCCGGGCTTGCCCACGCTCCCTTTCATCGCGCTGTCCGGGATGATGGCGTTCATCGGCTACACCATCCCGAAACAGCTCGCCGCAAAGGAAGCGCTGGAAGCCGCAAAGACCCGGGAGCTGGAGGAGCAGAAGCAGCGGGAAGTGAAGGAATCCGTCAAGGAGTCCCTCAAGGTCTCCGAGATCGAGCTCGCCGTCGGCAAGCAGCTCGCGACCACCGTCTTGAGAGCGCCGAACGAGCTTGCGCAGCGGGTCGGCAAGATGCGCCGCAAGTTCGCGCAGCAGTACGGCTTCGTAATTCCGGAGATCAAAGTCTCCGAAAGCCTGTCGGTCCCCAACAAGAACTATCACATCCTCCTGCACGGAACCGTGGTCGCGAGCCAGGAGCTGCGCATCGGCGAGCTTCTGGTCGTCACCGGCGAAGGGCCGAAACCCAACGTCCCCGGCGACGAGGTGCGCGAGCCCGCTTTCGGCATGAAGGCGATGTGGGTATCCGATGCGTTCTCCGCCGAGACCCGGCGGGAGGGCTTCTCGCCCATCGACAACATGTCGGTGGTGCTGACCCATGTGGCGGAAGTGGTGCGCAACAACCTGCCCCAGCTTCTGTCCTACAAGGACATGCGGGCGCTGATCGACCGGATCGACCCGGAATATAAGAAGCTGATCGAGGACATCTGTCCCGCCCAGATCTCCTTTTCCGGCCTCCAGGCCGTGCTCAAGCTCTTGCTGGCCGAGCGGGTCTCGATCCGCAATCTGCACCTGATCCTGGAAGCGATCGCAGAGATCGTGCCCCATGTGCGCCGCACCGAGCAAGTCGTGGAGCACGTCCGCATGCGCATGGCGCAGCAGATCTGCGGCGACCTCTCGGAAGGCGGCGTGCTGCACGTGCTCCGGCTCGGCAATCGCTGGGACCTGGCCTTCCACCAGGCCTTGAAGCGCGACCCGAAGGGCGAAGTCGTCGAGTTCGACATCGACCCCCGCCTCGTGGAGCAATTCGGAACCGAAGCGTCGGACGCGATCCGTGCGCGGCTGGCGGAAGGAAAGACCTTCGTCATCGTCACCGCGCCCGACGCGCGCCCCTATGTGCGGATGATCATTGAGCGCATGTTCCCTGCGCTGCCGGTGCTCTCCCATGTCGAGATTGCGCGCGGCGCGGAAATCAAGCTGCTCGGCACGATCTCGTGACCGACATCACCTCCGAGACCGTGCTCGGCGCGTTTCTCGTGTTCTGCCGCATCGGCGGCTGCCTGTTAATCGTGCCGGGCTTTTCCAGCATGCGGATTCCGGTGCAGATCCGGCTGTTTCTGGCCGTCGCGGTCTCGCTGTCGCTCACGCCCGTGCTGCTGCCGTTCGTGACCCCCGTCTCCAAACCCGCAGATCCGGCACGCCTGTTCGCGGCGATCGGCTCGGAAGCCGCGATCGGCTTCACCATCGGCCTGCTTGCCCGGTTGATGTTCATGGCGCTTCAGACCATGGCCGTGGCCGTGGCCCAGGCCGTCGGCCTTGGCGGCATGATCGCCGGCGTTGCCGACAACGGCGAACAGCAACCCGCCGTCGCGACGCTCTTCACCATGACTGCGACGATGATGATTTTCGCTGCCGACCAGCATTGGGAGCTGCTGCGGGGTCTGAAAGACTCCTACTCGGTGCTTTCTCCCGCCGGCGGCTTCTCCGCGCGGCTTGCTTTGGTCGACGTTACCGACCAGTTGACCGACGCCTTCCTGCTCACGCTCAGGATCACGAGCCCGTTCCTGATCTATTCGGTGATCGTCAACCTGGCTGTCGGCATCACCAACAAGCTAACGCCACAGATCCCGATCTACTTCATCGCCATGCCGTTCGTGACCGCCGGCGGTTTGCTGCTGCTCTACTTCTCCATCGCCGAGGTGCTGACGATCTTTTCCGCCGCCTTCGGCACTTGGCTGCAACAGGGATAATTATGGACGAGCGCTTGCGCCGAATGAAACGCGTCGCGGTCGTGCAGGAACAAATGCACCGCCTGGCCGAACAGCGTCTGACCCGCCTGGTGAGCGAAGAAAAGGAGCTGAGGGCCAACGAAGTCGCCCTGGTGACAGCGCTCGACGAAGCGACGCTGCTCCACGGCTTTTTCGTCGAACAGATGGCGAAACGGGTGCGACGGATCGCCGGCCAAGCCAACGAAACCGCCCGTCAGGCCGAGTTGCAACGCGAAAAACTTCTGGAAGAAAAGCGCAAGCTGAAACAGGTCGAAGAGGCCGCAAAACGGCTGGAGCGCGATTATCTGCGCCTGATGGAGCGCAAACGACTAGAAGAAACCGTCCGACCCGTGCGGCGGATCGGTGATGCAAGCCTCCCGTAAGCTAACGCGCGCAACGTGCGACCGTTCGTTCTCTACCGACGAAGGTCGCTCAATGGCAATCAGCCCTCCCTCCGACATCGTCTTCGACGTTGCCAAAGCAGCCGATCCGCTGGGCTATGCGGAGGCCGCAGCACGCCTGCGTCGCGGCGCTGGAGCCGCAACCGACATGGCGGCAGGCGGGGCAGGCTTCGAACGCACGTTCGACGGGCTCGTGCGATCCGATCTGCGGGTCCTGTCCGACGGCCAGGCGGGCCTCACCGCCCGCGCGAACAACCAGATCCTGTTCGCCGGCGCCTCCCTGCCCGACGCCCGGGATCGGACCTACCGGAATTTCGAGGCGATGGCCCTCACCTCCTTCGTGGAAACGATGCTGCCCGGCGACGCGGAGAGCGTATTTGGCTCCGGCACGGCCGGCAACGTCTGGCGTTCCATGTTGGCCCAACACATCGCCGACGAGGTCGCCGATGCCGGCGGTATCGGCATTGCCGACAGCCTGCGCTCGGCAGCCGAGCTGCGCGGGCGCGAGACCACCGTTGCCGGCGGCGATCCGATGCCGCTCGTCGACGCCGCGCCGGCGATCGGATCGGAGGCTTCCGCAGTGCTGGGATCGTCGAAGCTGACCAACGTTCTTAGCCGGCTCGGCGGCGCATTCGGCGGCATTTCGCTTGCCTCGGTGGAGTGAGATCCCGTGACCCACTCGCACAACCGGTCCGGCTACACCTCGGCAGTCGCCAGCGTTCTCGATCGCCTGGATCAGATCCTGGACGTCGAAATCGCGGCCTTGTCCCATCCCGACACGGCAGATCTTTCGCTGGTCTGCCGGCAGAAGAGCCGACTGCTCTTGGAGCTGTCGCGCCTGGTGCGGGAAGACGAGCCCGTGCGCAGTGACACAGCTCTCGCCGCCCGTCTTACCGAGGTGCGCGAGAAGCTTGTCCGCGACCAGTCGCTCCTCAGCGTTCATCTGGCCGCGACCGAAGAGATTTCCGAGCTAATCGCCCAGGCAATGCGCGAAGCGGAGTCGGACGGCACCTATACCGCGCCGCTCGCCGCCACCGAGGCGCGCCCATGATCAAGCTTTTGATGTTCGGCGTGTGGGTCTGCATCGCGACGCTCGGATCGAGCTACGCTGCCGCCTACTGGGCTTCCGGCCGGACCGCGACGGAAGAAGAACCGTATCTGGAGGGGCTGGAGTACCGCAAGTTGGAGGTCATCACCGTTCCGATGGTCTCCAACGGCATCATCCAGGGCTACGTCGTGGCCAAGCTGGTCTACACGGCCGACGCCGCGCACCTTCGGGAAATGAACATCGAGCCCGACCCGTTCGTCATCGATGAAGCATTCCGCGAGATCTACACCAATGGTCAGATCGAGTTCGGCAAAATGTCAAAGTACAATCTGCCGCAGATCACCGCCGCAATCAAAGAAAACACCAACAAACGGCTCAACTACGAGCTGATCGAAGACATTCTCTTGGAAGGGTTGAACTACATCGACCGGAAGGACGTCGGGCGGGTCGTAGCGACCGCGGACAGCGGCAACGACGAAAAAGGCAAAGGCGGCGGCGGACATGACGCCCCGGCGCACTAAGCCGGGCCTGCATTCCGATTGAACCCACACACGAAGATGAGCGGCACCAATGCGGTCCGCGTCACCTGACGAACGACGCTCCCGAGTAAGAAAGACAGTCACTATGAAGATCAGCGGGAAGATCTACTCAATCGTCGCCGTCCTGGGCGTCACCATTCTCTGCGTCGCCGGCATCGGCCTCTACGCGGTCACCGAAATGCACCGCGTCGCGTCCGACTTCGACCAGACGTCCGAGCGGGCGCTGCTGATGCAGAAGATCGCCACCGGCGTGATTGAGGCCAGCAAGTCGTCGAGCGGCATCTACCTGGCGGAAGACCGAGCGACGGTCGAGAAAAACGGGACCGCCATTGCCGCGAACCTGGATCAGATCGACCAGGACTTCGCGCGGCTGCGCTCCCTGACGCCGGCGAGCGACATGGAGATGGCGTCTGAGCTCGGGACCGAGCTGGCCCTCTATCGCCAGCAACGTGAAGAGCTGGTCCGGCGGGGCCTCGAGATGGGTGGACCGGTCGCGCGGGAATACGGCTCGAGCGATGAAGTCCGCGGCGGTCGCAAGGCCCTGCAGGCCGTGCTCGATCGCAATGTCGAGCGGGTTCGCGAGTCTCTGGATCCGCTGCGCACCTACATGCTCACGCTCAACGAGCGCATGTTCCAGTTGATCATCTTGATCGTCGCGGTGGGCCTCATCATCGGCGTCAGCATCGCGGTCTGGATCGGACGGTTCCATATCGCCGCTCCTCTGATGCGGGCAAGTGGCGCGCTGCGCCGCATGGCCGACGGCGACCTGACGGTCGCGGTCGACCAGAAGCGTGGCAACGACGAGATCGGCGAGATCTGGAACGCCACCGACAAACTCCTCGTCGAGCTGCGTGCTGCGGAAACCCTTCGCTCCGAACAGGAGGCCATGAAGGAGCGTGCCGAGACCGAGAAGCGCGCCGCCATGCAGGCGCTCGCCGATCAGTTCGACCTCGACGTCTCCTCCGTCGTCCGCACCGTCGCCGCCGCCGTCAACCAGCTCGAGCAGTCCGCCGGCCTGATGAGCTCGTCCGCCGACGAAACCTCCCGCCAGTCGACCGTCGTCGCCGCCGCCGCCGAGCAGGCCACCTCCAACGTCCAGACGGTCGCCTCCGCCGCAGAAGAGCTCGCCGCCTCCGTCCGCGAGATCTCCAGCCAGGTTGCCACCGCCGCGTCCGTTGCCGGCGAAGCCACCGGTCAGGCCTCCGATACCGCCGAACTGGTTCGTGGGCTCGCCGCATCGGCCCAGCGCATCGGCGACGTGGTGAACCTGATCACCGACATCGCCGCCCAGACCAACTTGCTCGCCCTCAACGCCACCATAGAGGCCGCACGTGCCGGCGAGGCCGGCAAGGGCTTCGCCGTCGTCGCCATGGAGGTGAAGTCCCTCGCCGAGCAGACCTCAAAGGCCACCGGCGACATCACCTCCCAAATCTCCGCCGTCCAGACCGCCACAAGCGAGGTCGTCAAGGCGATCGAGGACATCTCCGGCACCATCCGCAAGGTCGACGAGATCTCGTCCGCCATCGCCACCTCCGTGGAGGAGCAAGGCGCGGCCACCGGCGAAATCGCCCAGAACGTCGCCCAGGCCGCCCAGGGCACCCAAGAGGTTTCCACCAACATCGTCGCGGTCTCCTCCGCAGCCAACGACACCGGCCGTGTTTCCGGCGAAATCGTCCATGCCGCCGCCGACCTCAACCAGCAGGCCAACACCCTGCGAACCCAGGTCGACGCATTCATCAAACGCGTCCGTGCCGCATGACACTGAAATTCCCAATCCCGGTGGCGCACTGCCGCCGGCCCTCACCCCGACCGCAACAACTCGCTGGATACTGAGCCATGGATGACCTGCTGAGCGAGTTCCTCACCGAAACCAACGAGAATCTCGATGTCGCCGACAGCGAGCTCGTGAAATTCGAGCAGGACCCGAACAACGCCGAGATCCTGAACAACATCTTCCGGCTCGTGCACACCATCAAAGGAACCTGCGGGTTCATCGGATTGCCCCGGCTGGCAACGCTGACGCACGCCGCCGAGACCCTGATGGACCGGTTCCGTGAAGGCATGGCGGTGACGCCCGAAGCCGTGAGCCTCGTGCTGACCACCATCGACCGGGTCAAGGAGATCCTGGCCGCGATCGAAGCCAACGAAGGCCAGGAGCCGGAAGGCTCCGACGAAGACCTGATCAGCCAGCTCGAAACGCTGGCCGCAGGTGGCACGCTGGTCGACGATCCGTTCGACGACCTCGCCCTCCAGGAGGAGCCGGCCGCTGAGCCGGAAGTTGCCGAGACGGCGGAGGCCGAGCCTGAGGAAGAGCTCGACGAGCTGGAACGCCTGTTCCGCGAGACCGAGGTCGAACCGCCAAAGCCGATGCCGCCGCTTGCAACCGCCAGGGCGGACGCCGAAGCAAAGCCGGTTCCGGCTGCCGAACCCAAGCCCGCCCCAGTGGCCGAAGCCAAGCCGGCGGCCGCGAAGGAACAGGCAGAACCGGCTGCGAAAGCCGCTCGCGCAGCAGCGGCCGCCGGAGCCGAAGAGCATCATCAGGCCCAGTCGAACGTCTCCTCCCAGTCGATCCGGGTGAGCGTGGAAACGCTGGAAAACCTGATGACCACCGTCTCGGAGCTGGTGCTAACCCGCAACCAGCTCATGGAGATCGCACGGCGGTCGGAGGATGCGGACTATAAAGTCTCGCTGCAGCGCCTCACGACCGTGACGGGCGAGCTCCAGGAAGCGGTGATGCGCACCCGGATGCAGCCGATCGGCAATGCCTGGCAGAAGCTGCCCCGGATCGTCCGCGATCTGGCGCGCGAGCTCGGCAAGACCATCGAGCTGGAGATGACCGGTGCCGACACCGAGCTCGATCGCCAGGTGCTCGACCTGATCAAGGATCCGCTGACCCACATGATCCGCAACTCCGCGGATCACGGGCTGGAGATGCCGGCCGACCGACGCGCCAAGGGTAAGTCGGAGAAGGGCATGATCCGCCTGTCCGCCTATCATGAGGGCGGCCACATCGTCATCGAGATCGCCGACGATGGTCGCGGTCTCGACATCGAGCGGATCAAGGCCAAGGCGATCGAGAACGGCCTGACCACCGAGGCCGACGTCGCCAAGCTGACCGACGCGCAGATCTATCGGTTCATCTTCGCCGCCGGCTTTTCCACCGCCGCGAAGGTGACAAGCGTCTCCGGCCGCGGTGTCGGAATGGACGTCGTCCGCTCCAACATCGAGCTGATCGGCGGCAGCGTGGAGGTGCGCTCCAAGCCGGGCGAGGGATCAACCTTCCTGATCAAGATTCCGCTGACCCTGGCCATCGTGCCGGCCCTGATCGTTGCGGCAGCAGGCGAACGCTTCGCCATCCCGCAGCTCTCCGTGGTCGAGCTCGTGCGCATTCAGGCGAACTCGGAGCACACAATCGAGCGACTCAAGGGCGCCAACGTCCTGCGGCTGCGCGACAAGCTGCTTCCGATTTTCCCGCTCGCCGATCTCCTGAACGTGGGAAGGCAGACGGAAACCAACCTGGAAGACAGTTTCATTGCCGTCATTCAGGTGGGCAGCCAGACCTTCGGCATCGTCGTCGACGCGGTGTTCCACACCGAAGAGATCGTGGTGAAGCCGATGACGTCGCGGCTCCGGCACATCTCCATGTTCTCCGGCAGCACGATCCTGGGCGACGGCCGCGTGATCATGATCATCGACCCGAACGGCATCGCCCAGTCGGCCGCGACCACCATCGACGTCGGCCAGGCCAACGCGGCGGCCCAGACCGAGGCGGCCAACGACGACGAGGCCGAGGCGGTGTCGCTGCTCCTGTTCCGTGCGGGCACGAAAGAGCCGAAGGCGGTCCCGCTTTCGCTCATCACCCGACTGGAGGAAATCGAGCACGACCGCATCGAACACTCCAATGGCCAGGCGATGGTGCAGTATCGCGGCACGCTGATCCCACTGGTGTTTGCCCACGAGTCGACCAAGGAGCGCGAGGAGGGTACCTTCCCGGTCCTGATCTTCTCCGACGACAACCGCTCTGCCGGACTTGTGGTCGACGAGATCGTGGACATCGTTGAGGACCATCTCGACGTCCAGCTCCCCTCCGAGGAGCCCGGCGCGCTGGGCGCCGCGATCATCCACGGCCAGGCAACGGCGGTGCTGGATGTCGGCCACTTCCTCTCGATCGCGTTCAAGGACTGGTTCGCCCGTTCCAAGGAGGCCAGCACTGCGCCGCGCGGCGAACTCGTCCTGGTCGACGACAGCACCTTCTTCCGCAACCTGATCAAACCGGTTCTGGAAGGTGTCGGCTACGACGTCAAAGGCTTCGCCGCCGCCGCCGACGCCATCGAGTATCTGCGCAGCGGCACCGATGTCGACGTCGTGGTGAGCGACATCGACATGCCGGAGATCGATGGGTTCGAGTTTGCGGAAGTGATCCGCGGCGAACTCGGTCACCGCGATCTTCCGATCATCGCCGTGTCCGGCGGCACCTGCACTCCGCAATCTCTGGAGCGGGCACGCGCGGCCGGATTCACCGACTACATCGCCAAGTTCGACCGGGCAGGTCTGATCGCCGCGTTGACGGAGTTCGACCGCCATGTCCGCGGAGAAGCAGCATGAGCAATACCACTTTGGAAGTCCTGACCTCCGACCGGCAGTTCGTCACGGCTCGCATCGCGGGCAAGCTGTTCGGCTTGCCGATCGAGGCGGTCCACGAGGTGTTCTCGCCGGAAGGCATCACCTTGGTCCCGCTGTCGCCGTCGGAAATCGAAGGCGTTCTCAATCTGCGTGGCCGCATCGTCACGATGATCAACCTGCGCCGCGTACTCGGGCTGGAGGACCGCAGCGAAGAGACCCGCATGGCGATCGGGCTGGAGGATCGCAACGAGACCTTCGGCCTGATCATCGACGAGGTCGGGGAAGTGCTCACGCTGGATACCGGCGCGCATGAACCGCCGCCCTCCAACCTGGACAAGCGCTGGGCAGACATCGTGTCCGGCGTGCACCGCCTTTCCGGCGAGCTGCTCTTGATCCTCGACGTGAAGCGCGTTCTCGGCGGCATCGCGACCGCCGAGGCCGCCTGATGTCTCCGCCAAGCTCCAAGTACGAGACCGACCATGACCAAGACTTGCCTCGTCGTCGACGACTCTCGTGCCGTGCGCCGCGTGGTGCGCCGCATCCTTGAGGATCTCTCCTTCACCGTGAGTGAGGCGGAAAACGGCCAAGTGGCGCTGGAGGTCTGCTCCAGCGCCATGCCGGACGCCATTCTCCTGGACTGGAATATGCCGCTGTCCGACGGCCCCTCGTTCCTGAAGGCGCTGCGCTCGCGTCCCGACGGCTCGACGCCCAAGGTAATCTTCTGCACCTCCCAGTCCGAGCTCGACAACATTACCCGAGCGATCGACTACGGCGCCAACGAATACATCATGAAGCCGTTCGATTCCGACTTAATCAAAGAAAAGCTCTGCGAAGTCGGGCTGATCACAACCAACTGACGACCATCCGACAACAACGACACGGGACAACCGGGATGACCGCCCTTGCTGCAAACCTGAAATCTTCGGAAGCGCTTTCCAGTCCCATTCGGGTCATGATCGTCGACGATTCCACCGTCATCCGGTCCGTCTTGAAGAGCTGGATCTCCGAGACCTCGGACCTGACGGTCGTGGCGACCCACATCAACGGCCTCAGGGCCGTCGAGGATGTGGCGCGCTCCCAGCCGGACGTGGTCATCCTCGATCTCGAAATGCCCGAGATGGATGGCATGACGGCGTTGCCGCTGATCCTGGAGCGCAAGCCCGGAACGATCGTCCTGGTGGCTTCCACACTCACACGGCGCGGCGCGGAAATCAGCCTCCGTGCCCTCACCCGAGGCGCGGCGGACTATATCGCCAAGCCGGATGGTGTGATCGGACTGAAGTCGGCGGAAGAATTTCGCCGCGATCTTCTGAACAAGGTGAAGCAGCTCGGCCTGCGTGCCCGAGGCATCCGCACACGCCCGGCGGAGATCGCCGCGCCCGCCTCTGTCTCCACGGCACCGGCTGCGCCGGCAGCAGAAACCGCCGCACCGAAATCGGCGCTACTGCCGCGGCTTCGCAACTATGCGCGGGGCAGCATTCCGGCCCTCGTGATCGGCAGCTCGACCGGCGGCCCCCAGGCGCTCAACCGCGTGTTCGCCTCCATCGGGCCGGCAATGGCCAGTGTGCCGGTCCTCGTTACCCAGCACATGCCGCCCACCTTCACCGCCATCCTGGCCGAACACATGACCCGGGCCGCCGGCCGGCCGGCCAAGGAGGGCGAAAACGACGAGCCGATCAAGCCGGGGCACATCTACATCGCCCCCGGCGGCCGGCACATGATCGTCGCCAAGTCCGGAGGCCGGATCGTGATCCGGCTGACCGACGACCCGCCGGTCAACTTTTGCCGGCCCGCCGTCGACACTCTGTTTTTCTCCGCTGCCACCGTCTTCGGTCCCGGACTTCTAGGTGTCGTTCTGACGGGAATGGGGGCCGACGGAGCGAAAGGGTCCGTGGCCATCGCAGACCAGGGCGGCAACATCATCGCCCAGGACGAGGCCACCAGCGTCGTCTGGGGCATGCCCGGCGCCACCGTCGCCGCCGGTGCTGCGTGCGACGTACTGCCCCTCGACGAAGTCGGCCGCAAGGTCGCGCGCATGCTTTCTGGAGGACGCCTATGATCTCGCCTTCCGACTACGATTTCTTGCAGAAATTCCTTAGGACCCGTTCCGGCCTCGCGCTGTCCAGCGACAAGCAATATCTCCTGGAAAGCCGGCTCGGGCCGATCGCCCGCCAATTCGGTTGCGCAGGCGTCGCCGAGCTCACACAGCTTTTGCGCCGGCGCGGCAGCGAAGCGGCCGCGGAAAAGGTCGTCGACGCCATGACGACCAACGAGTCGCTGTTCTTCCGGGACAAGCATCCCTTCGAGGCCTTCACCTCGCGCATGTTGCCGACGGTTCTGGCCAATCGACCGGTGCATCAGCCGGTGCGGATCTGGTGTGCCGCGGCCTCGTCCGGGCAGGAGCCCTATTCGCTCGCCATGCTGATCACCGAGAACCCGGCGATCACCGCCGGGCGGCGCTTCGAAATCCTTGCCACGGATATTTCCAACGACATCCTGACCAAGGCGACGCGGGGCGTCTATTCGCAGTTCGAGGTGCAGCGCGGCCTGCCGATGCACTATCTCGCGCGCTACTTCTCCAAGGTCGGCGACGACTGGCAAGTCTCCGACAAGATCCGCAGCATGGTCACCTTCCGCAAGATGAACCTGCTCGACCCTTATACGGGCATCGGCATGTTCGACATCGTATTCTGCCGGAACGTGCTGATCTATTTCGACAACACCCACAAGACCGAAGTCCTGAATCGCATGGCCAAAATCATGCATCCGGACAGCTTTCTGGTTCTGGGAGGGGCCGAAAGCGTGATCGGTCTGACGGAGCAATTCCAGCCCGATAGCCACCGCTGCCTGTTCCGGCCGCAAACCACGGCATCGGCAATGGCCTTCGCCCGGTAGAGCCCCAACCGGGCGGATCGAAGCCATCTGATCGAAATAGCTGCTACGTGAAGGTCTCGGGTTCGAACGAGACCGATTTCACCAGCGCGACGACAGACATGCCGTCGCGCAGCCCCAGCTCCGCCACCGCCTCTCGGGTGAGCTGCGCCCGGAGACCGACTCCGCCGACGTCCAAGTGAAGATCGGCGAACGCGCTGTCGGGATCGGCCTCCAACCCGACGATGGTCGCGTCGAGCATATTGCGGATGCTGATGCCGACCGGCCGCTTGAGCGCGATCGCGACGTCGCGAGCCCGGATCCGCAACCGGACCTCACGCCCTTCGGCAAGACCGGCGAACGGGATCACCACGGTCTGACCGGCGAGATCTAGCCGCGTGATCTGGTAGGCGGCATCCTCGCCGGCGACCCGGGCCGTGACCACCGTTCCGGCTTCCGCCCGACCGCCTGTCAGGTCGACATCGAAGCTCTCGAAAACCTCGACGCCACCCTGAAGCCCGATCCGGCCCGCCGAAATCGCGATCACGCGATCGGCAAGCCGCGCGACCTCGGCCACGTCGTGGCTGACATAGACAATTGGGATATTCCGCTCGCGATTGAGCCGCTCCAGATAGGGCAGGATCTCCGCCTTGCTCGCCCGGTCGAGGGCTGCGAGCGGTTCGTCCATCAAGAGAATTTTCGGCTTCGTCAAAAGCGCGCGCCCGACCGCGACACGCTGACGCTCGCCGCCGGACAGCCGCGCCGTCGCTCGCTCCACCAGCGGCGCGATGCCGAGAAGATCCACCACTTCGTCGAAGTCGGCACCCGAAGGCCGTTCCCCGGCGCGCCGGCGACCATAGCCGAGATTGCCGCGCACGGAGAGATGCGGAAACAGGCTCGCCTCCTGGAAGACATAGCCGACGGCCCGGCGATGGGGTTTGAGGAAGCGACCCGTCGCATCGTCCTGCCAGATCTCGTCCCCAACGGCGACCCGGCCCGACAGACGCGAAAGGCCGGCCACCGCGCGGAGCACGGTCGTCTTGCCCGATCCCGACGGCCCGTACAGCGCCGTCACGCCGGAGGCGGGCGCGGTGAAGGCAACATTGAGGCCGAAGCCGCCGAGAGCGCCGGAAAGCCGGACGTCCAGACCCGTATCCACGCTCATTGGCCGACGCGGCCGAGCCGCTTTTCCAGAAGCATCATCGACAAAATGACCAGGAAGGCGAACACGACCAGCCCGGCGGAGAGCAGATGCGCCGTGCCCCATTGCAGGGTTTCGACATAGTCGTAGATCGCAACGGAAAGCACCTTGGTTTCACCGGGAATGTTGCCGCCGATCATCAACACCACGCCGAATTCTCCAACCGTGTGCGCAAAACCGAGCACAGCGCCGGTCAATAGCCCGGGGCGGGCGAGCGGAAGCGCGACCGACCAGAAGGTGTCCCACGGGCTTGCCCGCAAGGTCGCCGCCACCTCGAGCGGTCGCTCGCCGATGGAGGCAAAGGCGTTTCGGATCGGCTGGACCACGAACGGCATCGAATAGATCACCGAGCCGAACACCAGCCCTTCGAAGGTGAAGGCGAGCGAGCGGAGACCAAACAAGCCGCCGACCAGGCCGCCCGGTCCGTTCGGGCCGAGCAGGATCAATAGATAGAAGCCGAGCACGGTCGGCGGCAGCACAAGCGGCAAGGCCACGATTGCCGCCACGGCTTCCTTCCAGCGCGCATTGGAGCGCGCGAGCCACCAGGCAATCGGCGTGCCGACGACCAGCAGTGCCACGGTCGTGAAGCTTGCGAGTTCTAGAGTGAGGCGGATCGGTGTCCAGATGCCAGGATCGATCATGGCCGCCGTCCGTCTCCGTTCGAGTGCTTCCAGGCGAGGTGGAAACCGGTTTCCACATTTTCGCCGGCGCTTTAGAGGCTGCAGTGAACTTCGCAGCCTCTATTCCAAGTCCATAACAGACCCTAGTTGCCGCGACCGTAGCCGTAGCGATCGATGATCTGGCCCGCTTGATCGCCGCGCAGGAACGACAGAAAGTCCTTGGCCGTCTCATTGTCGGCAGCCGATGTCAGAAGTACGGCGTCCTGGGCGATGGGATCATACAACGACTGGGGTACGGGCCAACGCGACCCGCCGTCCTGATCGATGATCTGGGACAGAGCGACGAAGCCGAGCTCGGCCGACCCGCTCGCGACGAACTGGTAGGTCTGAGCGATGCTGTTGCCCTGAACCAGCTTCGGCTCCAACGCATCGTAGACCTTGAGCGCACGCATGGTCTGGACGGCGGCGGCGCCATAGGGCGCGGTTTCCGGGTTGGCGATCGCAAGCTTCTCGAACTGCCCGTCGGAAAGCGTCTCCTCGCCGGTGACCAGGTTCGGATCGAGGCTATAGAGCACGATCTTGCCGGTCGCGTAGGTAAAGACGCTGCCCACCGCCGCAAACCCCTCCTGAACCGCCTTCTCCGGCCGCGCCTGATCGGCCGCAAGGAACACGTCAAACGGCGCCCCCTGGGAAATCTGGGTGTAGAGCTGGCCCGTCGACCCGAACGACAGCACCGCGCGATCGCCGGTCACCTCCTCGAACTTGGCCGCGATGTCCTTGGCGGCAGCCGTGAAATTCGCGGCGACGGCGACCCGGATCTCATTCGCGTCGGCGCTCGCGCCCTGACCGATCAGCATGCTCGCCGCGATCGCGACGGCGGCTCCCAGACGACCCAACTTCATTGCCATGATCCACCCCACAAATTCGAATCGCTATATCCGCTTGAATATAGCGATCGTAGTCGGCATCCGCGTCGTAACGCAAGAGGCCGGCCCACCGGCCCCAGCCGGCCAGCTCCGAATTTACTTTTGCAACTCATTCGCACTTGCAAAGATGGCAAAGGCGAGTACAGTGGCTGGAGTTGCAACTTAGTCGCAATAAAGGGGTACACTGTGCGAGTTCGACCGCAGTCCTGGATACCGTCCGCCGCCGTCGGCGCAGCGCTTTCGCTCGCGCTCAGCCTTCTCCCCGCCCATGCGGAAGAGAAATTCAAAGCGGTCACCACCTTCACCGTGATCGCCGACATGGCACGGAACGTTGCCGGCGATACCGCGATCGTGGAATCCATCACCAAGCCGGGCGCTGAGATCCATGGCTATGAGCCGACTCCGCGCGACATGGTGCGCGCCCAGGATGCCGACCTCGTGTTGTGGAACGGTCTCAATCTGGAGCTTTGGTTCGAACAGTTCGTCGCCAATATCGGCGACGTGCCCTCTGTGGTTCTCACCGATGGAATCGATCCGATTCCGATCGCGGAAGGGGCCTACGAAGGCAAGTCCAACCCCCATGCCTGGATGGGCGTCGACAACGCCATGATCTATGTCGACAACATCGTCGACGCCTTCTCCACCTACGATCCCGACAACGCCGTCACCTACAAGACGAACGGCGAAGCCTACAAAGCGAAGATCCGAGAGACGATCGAGCCGCTGCGCGTCGAAATCTCTGCGATCCCGGAGGAAAAGCGCTGGCTGGTCACCTGCGAGGGTGCGTTCTCCTATCTCGCCCGCGATTTCGGGCTGAAGGAGCTCTACCTCTGGCCGATGAACGCCGATCAGGTCGGGACCCCGCAACAGGTCCGAAAGGTCATCGACGGCGTAAAGGACCACGAGATCCCGGTGGTGTTCTGCGAAAGCACGGTCAACACCGGCCCGGCCAAGCAGGTCGCGCGCGAGACCGGTGCCCGCTATGGCGGCGAACTCTACGTGGATTCCCTTTCGCAAGCGGATGGGCCGGTTCCGACCTATCTCGATCTCTTGCGCGTGACTTCCGAAACCGTGGCCACCGGCCTCTCCGGCGCCACTAACTGACGGAAGTTTGGAACAAAACCAAAGAAGACCTATCGTTTTCTGAGGGCGCCGGGCGACGCCGACCATGTGCCTGGTGCTCCAAACCGGACAGGATCGCTCGGCCGCTGACGGCCGGGCGACGACGGTTCGAAAGGACACGCGCAATGCTTGATACCCGGCGCGCCTTGGATGGCACGGCGCCTGACGACAACCTGGACGCCGGCATTCTGGCGCGGCATGTGACCGTCACCTATCGCAACGGCCACACCGCCCTGTTCGATGCAAGCTTCGAGGTCCCCAAGGGCACCGTCACCGCGCTGGTGGGCGTCAACGGCGCCGGCAAATCGACCCTTTTCAAGGCGATCATGGGCTTCGTGCCGGCCGCGCGCGGCGAGATCCTGCTGCTGGGGCGCACCGTGAAACAAGCGCTTAGGGAGAACCTGGTCGCTTATGTGCCCCAATCGGAAGAGGTCGACTGGGCCTTTCCCGTCCTGGTGGAAGACGTGGTGATGATGGGGCGCTACGGCCACATGGGGTTTCTGCGCCGGCCGTCCGCCGCCGATCGCGCCGCCGTCGATGCCGCACTTGGTCGGGTCAACATGACCGACTACCGCCATCGCCAGATCGGCGAACTCTCCGGCGGCCAGCGCAAGCGCGTGTTCCTGGCGCGTGCGCTCGCCCAGGATGGTCAGGTGATCCTGCTGGACGAACCGTTCACCGGCGTCGACGTCAAGACCGAGGAGCAGATCGTCGCACTCCTGCGCGAGCTGCGCGACGAAGGCCGCGTCATGCTGGTTTCCACCCACAATCTCGGTTCGGTGCCGGAATTCTGCGACCGCACCGTGCTGATCAAGGGGACCGTCATCGCCTCCGGCCCGACCGAGACGACCTTCACGCGCGAAAATCTCGAGCGCGCGTTCGGCGGCGTGCTGCGCCACTTCACTCTTGGCGGCGCGGACCTGCACGACGACTACCACGACGACCGGCGCGAAGTTTCGATCCTGACCGACGACGAGCGCCCGCTGGTGCAGTATGGCAATCGCACCCGGACAGTCGGAGATCCGGAATGATCGCAACGTTTCTGGAGCCGTTCGGCTACGGCTACATGACCAACGCCATGTGGGTCTCCGCCCTGGTCGGCGGGGTCTGCGCCTTTCTCTCCGCCTATCTCATGCTGAAGGGCTGGAGCCTGATCGGCGATGCGCTCTCCCATTCCGTCGTTCCCGGCGTGGCCGGCGCCTACATTCTCGGACTGCCGTTCTCGCTGGGCGCGTTCGTCGCCGGCGGGCTCGCGGCCGGCGCGATGCTGTTCCTCAGCGAACGGTCCGGGCTGAAGATCGACGTCATCATCGGCCTGATCTTCACCTCCTTCTTCGGCCTCGGCCTGTTCCTGGTTTCCATCAACCCGATGTCGGTCAGCATCCAGACCATTGTCATGGGCAACATCCTGGCGATCACGCCGTCCGACACGTTTCAGCTTGCGTTGATCGGGCTGGTCTCGCTTGCGGTCCTTCTCGCCAAGTGGAAGGACCTGATGGTGACCTTCTTCGACGAGAACCACGCCCGCTCGATCGGGCTGCGGCCGGGCCTCCTGAAGGCAATCTTCTTCGTCCTTCTCTCCGCGTGCGTGGTTGCCGCCATGCAGACGGTCGGCGCCTTCCTGGTGATCGCGATGGTGGTCACGCCCGGCGCCACGGCCTATCTCCTGACCGACCGCTTTCCGCGCCTGATCGCGCTGTCCGTCGCCATCGGCGCGGCGACCGGTTTCGTCGGGGCCTATGCGAGCTACTTCCTGAACGGGGCGACCGGCGCCGTCATCGTCTGCCTGCAGACGGTGCTGTTCCTGATTGCCTTCGTGCTCGCCCCGAAACACGGCCTTCTGGCGGCGCGTCGCAAGGCCGCGCAGGCGCTCCAATCCGCCTCGATGCCAACAGAACCCGCCGTGCGGAAGGCAGGAGAATGACCCTCGAAACCCTGCTCCTCCCGTTTCAATTCCCCTTCATGCAGAAGGCATTCCTGATTGCCGCCCTGGTGGCGGTTCCGACCGCGCTGTTGTCGTGCTTTCTGGTGCTGAAGGGCTGGGCCTTGATGGGCGATGCCGTCAGCCACGCCATCCTGCCGGGCGTGGTCCTCGCCTGGATCACCGGCCTGCCCCTGATTTTGGGGGCGTTCGCCGCCGGCATGCTCTGCGCCACGCTCACCGGCTATCTCAGCCACAACAGCCGGGTGAAGCAGGACACCGTCATGGGTGTCGTCTTCTCCGGCATGTTCGCGGTCGGACTGATCCTCTACACCTCGATCCACACCAACGAGCATCTGGATCACGTCCTGTTCGGCAATCTGCTTGGTGTCGGCAGCGACGACCTTTGGACGGCGGGCCTGATTGCCGCCGGGGTGTCGGCGGTGCTGCTTCTGAAATGGAAGGACTTTCTGCTGCACGCTTTCGACCCGGCCCAGGCCCGGGCGAGCGGCTTGCCGGTGCAGTTCCTTCACTACGGACTGTTGTCGATCCTGTCGCTGACCATCGTCGCGACGTTGACCTCGACCGGCCTGATCCTGGCCGTCGGCCTGTTGATCGCGCCCGGTGCCATCGCGTTCCTGTTGGTGCGAAGCTTCGGGTGGATGCTGGTGACCGCCGTGGCGGTCTGCCTGGCGGCGATGCTGGGAGGCACCTATGCGAGCTTCTTTCTGGACAGCTCGCCGTCCGCCACCGTGATCCTCACCTTGAGCACCATCTTCGTGGTGGTCTTCGTCCGCCGCATCCGGCTCACCGCCAAGGCGTCGCGTCAGGCGATCGCGGCGGAAACGGCAACCAACCCCTGATATCGCCGGACGGAGCGCTTCCAGGCCGAGTGGAAACAGGTTCGCCGTTCGGAAGCCCGTCGAAACAATAACTGAGACCCGCTCCGTGAATCCGAGAAAAGCGGAACGGGTCTATTGCCGCGCGCCGGGCCGGGCGGCTCCCCCTCTTTCAGAAGCGCACACCGCTCCAGGCGAAAACTCAGCGCACGACGATCTCTAGGTCGCCCTAAAAACTAAATGAAATCAATAGGATAAGCGGGGAAATGGTGCCCAGGGGCGGAATCGAACCACCGACACTGCGATTTTCAGTCGCATGCTCTACCAACTGAGCTACCTGGGCGACCGGGAGGGGCGGGCGAGCCGCAAACCCCCGTGTTGGAGCGACGGGTTATAGAAAGTCGAAGCCGGCCTGTCCAGCCCGTTCCAACCGGTTTTGGTGATGAAATCATCGTCACCCTAGAGACCCCTCGCACACGGGTTCACGCCTCGTCGATGGGACCTCCGAGCGAAAAGCTTTCCCGAAAGCTGACACGAAGGCGACGGAGAACGAGAGCACCGGACGATGCGGATCATTCGCCCGGTGCCGTTTGAGGATCGCAGCGAGGTAGAAATCGGGGTGCCGTCGAAACGCACACCGATCCATAACCCGAAGCGCCCACTGCGGCGGCTCAGTCCTTCGCGCGGCCCGGAGAGCGCCAATGCATCAGCGCCGTGAGCCTGCGGGCAAGGCGGTCTTCTTCGTCCTCGTCCTCGAAGCCGGCGACCGGCCGGCGATCCGTTATCGGCTCGATCGATCCGACCTCCGGATGTCCACCGTCCCGGTTGGACTGATTACGCGCCTCCGCGACACGCTCCACCTCTTTGCCGATTTCCGGGTAGCGCTTGATCAGCGCCTTGAAAGCCTCGCCCTCCAGAACCAGGATCTGGCAATAGCCGAGGGCATTGACGTCGGCATTGCGCCGGACGCCATAAAGCAAAGCAAGCTCGCCGATGAAATCGCCGCGACCGAGCCGCACCCGCCGCTCGCCGGTAATCACCTCCACCGCGCCCGACGAGATGAAGTAGACGGAATCGCCGCGCTCGCCCTTGCGGATCAGCCGCTCGCCGGGCACGGCAAAGCGCGGCCGAAGCAGGCGAACCACCCGGTCGATCTGCTCGGCCGTAAGGTTGGCGAACAGCGGGAACTGCGCAACCAGATCGCGGGTGCGCATGCCGAGATCGAGCCGGGTGCCGCGATCAAGCGTGGTGCGAGTGTGTTCGATGCCGCGCTCCAGATCGGAATAGAGTTCCGCCCCGATCAGATGGTCATGATAGAGGGCGCGATATTCCCGTTCCTCCTGCTGGGTCGCGATGCGGAGCAGAAAGCGGCGCTCCAGATCGTTGGCGTAGTCGGGATATTGCAGCCGCAGCGCATCCAACGCCTTGGCGACGGCCTCCCGGCGCAAGGAGAGAATCTCTTCGACGATGTCGCCGACCCGCTCGCCTAGGAGAGGCGCAAGCCGGTTGCGCACATAGGGCAGCAGCTCGCCAAGCACGATCCGGCTGACCAGGAGACGCTCGAACCGGTCGGAGAGCTCGCGGATCAGCCAGCGATCGTAGCCGGTGAAGCGATGGACCCGCAGCGCCATCCGGAAGGCGAGCGAATAGTCCAAGGCGCGGCGCGCGGCCCGACGATAGCCGACGCGGCCATTGGAGCGAGAAAATTCCCGCATGCGCTCCGCATCCACGACCAGCATGGAGACGATGCCGGTGGAAACGGTGCGCTCGTTGACGTGCTCCAGCAGGATGGAGCGCTCCTGGTCGGCGAGCGCCACCAGGCCGAGCGTGACGCGGTCGCGGTCGAGAATGTCCTCCGCCTTTTCGCCGGCCGTCTTGGCAGAGGCGATCCGCGCCTCGTAGGGCCGGCCCGCGGCACGAGCGACCGCCGGAGCGATGTCGTAGTCGTCCGCCGCCTGGGCGACCGCGTCGCGCACGTTGCCCAGCGCCAGCGCCAGCACCTCTTCGCGCAGAGCCCGGTCGAACGGCGAAAGCTGGTCGAGCTTCAAGATCCGCATCAAGGGACGCAGCGTCAGCCCGTGGACCAGAATGGTGTAGAGCGTGAAGCCTGTGGCAAGCACCGCGATGAAGCGCTTGGCGTCCTGATCGATCACCGTGCTTTCGGTGACGGCCAGCGCCAGCGCGAGCGTCGCCGCGCCACGCAGACCACCCCAGAGCACGACCGCCTTGATCGGGTTGGGCACGCGTTCCGACAGCCGCAGGAACGTCAACAACGGCGCCAACAAGAACAAGACGACGGCGCGGGCGAGGAAAGCGGCGAGAATCAGAACGACCAGGCTCGCAAGGTCGCCGAAATCCACCCCGCCGAGCAGCTTGGGCACCAACAGCGAGGCAAGCACGAAGATGAGCGAGCTCGCCCAGAACGCGATCTGGTCCCAGATTTCCGACACGTGGCGCCAGGCGTCCGGCGGCACACGGGTGGGCCCGCCGGAGGCGACCACCAGGGCCGCCGTCACCACCGCGCTGACGCCCGACGCGTCCAGCGCCAGCTCGCAGACGACGTAGACGAGATAGGGCAGCGCCAGCGAGATCGTCATCAAGGCGGCGGGTATGTCGCGCACCAGGCGAAACAGGACGAGCGCGCACCAGCCGCCCACCAGCCCGACCAGGATGCCGCCGGCCGCCGAAGCCGCCAACGTTTCCGCCGCGCTTCCGATAGTGATCGGCGTGTCGTTGGTCAGCGCTTCCAAAAGCAGCACGAACAGCGCGATCGCGGCGGCGTCGTTGAACAGGCTTTCGCCTTCCACCAGACGGGTCAGCCGGGCCGGTGCACCGAGATCGCGGAAGATCGCGATCACCGCCACCGGATCGGTGGTGGCGACGATGGCACCCAACAGCAGACAAACCACCAGCGGTTGGCCGGAGACCGGCGTCAGGGCGTAGCCGATCGCGAAAGTGGCCACGATGACGGCGACGACCGCGAGCAGGAAGATCGGCGCGGCATCCTCCAAGAGCCTTCGCACATCCAGCGACAGCGAGGCCTGGAACAGAAGGGCCGGCAGAAAGACGTAAAGGAAGACCTCCGAATTCAACGGCGGAAACACGAACACCGCCGCCACCGGATCGAGCGCGCTTGGGACCGAGGAGAACAGGAGCAGCGACGCGCCGGAGCCGATCAGGATGCCCACCATGGCGAGCAGCACCGACGGCGGCAGCTTCAACCGCTTGGCGACCAGTTCCATCAATCCGATCACAACCAGAAGACATGCGACCGCGGCAAGAACGTATGGCAGGCTCATTCGGTGGGGCCCCACTCGCGCCGGAGAATCGACCGCGATCTGATGCCGGCAAAAAGCGGCTTTTCTGGATCACGGTTGTAAAAGGTTTATCCGAGCGAGAATGATAAAAGCTAATCGGGTGGCGTCGACCGGCCGTCCCGCATGGGACCGGCGGAGGCCGGTCATATCCCGCGTTTGCGGGCTTGCGCGAGGCCTGCCTGCCACGCAGTAGGGCATGACAAAAATACGGTCAGGCTTGAGTTTCCTCTTGCGTCGGTGGCCGAACCCCCTTATTTCACGCCTTGCCCAATTTCGCACGTGCCTGTGGTCGCGTGCCGGTCAGTCGATAACAAGACAGGGCAAGACCGGTCTTCCGGAGCATACCGGACCCTGCGAGCGGATCGCCGCACGCAGCGCGACTTGAAGCAACGACGTAGAGGGCTTTTTTGGTCTCTGCCGGCTCTCCAAAGGCCGGGGTTACTGAAGAGGCGACTACATCCTTGCCAGGCGTGCGGTTCGGGTTCTCCCGTTCCAATCGGCGGCATTTCGTTTGGCAGATCTGCGTCCGTGACGGCATTCGCCCGATCGGTGGGTCGGCCAACGCAATGAACATAGCCGGCCTTAGAAGGTCGGTTTCGGACTCTCAAGGTGGTCCGGCCGTCTCCATCGCGGCCGTGAGTGCCGGCGGAAGTCCGGTTGGAGCAACCTCGTAGAGAGGGGGAGAGGCGACGATGACCGATCGCATCCTCGACTTTCTGCGCACGCGTCGCCCCGACGGCCCGTGCCTCGTTGTCGACCTTGATGTCGTGCGCAACAACTATCTCGGCTTCGCCCACGCGATGCCGGACACCCGCATCTTCTACGCCGTGAAGGCCAACCCCGCGCCGGAAATCCTGTCGCTGTTGGAAGAGCTCGGCTCGAACTTCGACTGCGCCTCGATCGTCGAGATCGACCAGGTGCTGGCGACGGGTGCCGGCCCGGAGCGGATCTCCTTCGGCAACACCATCAAGAAGGAGCGCGACGTCGCGCGCGCCTATGCCCTCGGCGTCGACCTGTTCGCAGTCGACTCGATCGCCGAAGTGGAGAAGGTCGCCCGCGCGGCCCCCGGCGCCCGCGTGTTCTGCCGCATCCTGTGCGATGGCGAAGGCGCCGAGTGGCCGCTGTCGCGCAAGTTCGGTTGTGAGCCCTCGATGGCGACGGACGTGCTGACCCACGCCCGCGCAGTCGGCCTGACGCCCTACGGGATCTCGTTCCATGTCGGCTCCCAGCAGCGCGACACCGAGGCCTGGGACCGGGCGCTGACGGTTGCGGCCGAGCTGTTCCGCGATCTCGCGGAGCGCGGCGTCGAGCTGAAGATGGTCAACCTGGGCGGCGGCTTCGCGGCCAAGTACCTGAAGGACATCCCGACCGCGGAGACCTACGGCCGCGCCATCATGGGCGCCGTGCGTCGTCACTTCGGCAACCGGATTCCGGAGACCATCATCGAACCCGGCCGCGGCATGGTCGGTGGCGCCGGGGTGATCAAGGCCGAGGTCGTGCTGATCTCCAGGAAGAGCGCGGCCGATGACGAGACCCGCTGGGTCTATCTCGACATCGGCAAGTTCGGCGGTCTCGCCGAGACGATGGACGAGGCGATCCGCTACCCGATCCGCACCCGTCATGACGGCGGCGAGGCCACGCCTTGCATCATCGCCGGACCGACCTGCGATTCCGCGGATGTGCTCTACGAGCAGACGCCTTATCCGCTGCCGATCTCGCTGGAGATCGGCGACGAGGTCCTGATCGAGGGGACCGGCGCCTATACGACGACCTATTCGTCGATGGGCTTCAACGGTTTCCCGCCGCTTCAGTCCTACGTCATCTGACACCCCCGCCGCGCTTCAAACGCGGCGGAAGACGCGGCAGCCCGCAGCGCCAGCGCGTGCATCTGGTCGTAAAGGCCGGAGCGAATGCGTTTGCGCCACAGCGCGCGGGCTGCCGCCCTTCACCCTTTTCTTCGTCTTCTTCGCCGGCCGCCTGCGTGCGGGCCGGAAGGGGGGATGGCACCATGCTGCATCTGCGCGATGAGGGACCGGCCGACTGGACCGCCCGCGAAACCCTGCTGGACACCGTGTTCGGAGCGGACCGCTTTCTGAAGACGAGCGAAGCGCTGCGTGCTGGCCGCATGCCGGCTGCCGGTCTTGCGCTGACCGCCGAGGCCGACGGGCGCCTGGTGGGATCGATCCGGCTCTGGCATGTGGCCGCCGGTGGTGTATCCGCCCTGCTTCTGGGCCCGCTCGCCGTCGATCCGACCGCTCAAGGCCTGGGCGTCGGCTCCGCCTTGATGCGCCGGGCGCTCAACCGCGCCGGCACGCTCGGCCATGGCGCCGTGCTCCTGGTCGGCGATCCGGCCTATTATGACCGCTTCGGCTTTTCCGCGTCGCTGACCGCACAGCTCGACCTGCCAGGCCCGGTGGAGCGGCCGCGCTTCTTGGGCCTGGAGCTTCGGGACGGCCATCTGGGCGGGGCGTGCGGCCTGGTGGTCGCAACCGGAGCCTTCGTCCATGCCGATCGGCCCGATTTCGTCCCCGCGCTGCCGGCGTTCGTCCCGGCGGCCGCCTGATCGCGAAGAAATGGCTTCAGATTCAATAATTTGAGCAATTCCTTTTCGTTCAGATCGGTTCGATCTGAATGGGAAATGCTCTGGACGTCATGACGACTTGGCCAGTCCCGCGGTTCCGCGTAGATGACGTTCAGACATCATGGCGTGTGTGCGATGCACCACCGTCAGGCGGCCCGAACGCTCGGCCCCAATACGCCTTCGTAGTTGACAAGCGCCGCATCGCCCTGTCCTACGATCGTTTCGATCACCCGTCCGATCAACACAGTGTGGCTCGCAACTTCGTACTGGGCGTGGCGGGCGCAGACGACGCTGTGATGGGCGGTGGTGAGGATCGGCGCGTTCTCAATGCCTTCGCGCCATTCTTCGTCGAACCGGTCGGCGCCGTGCGCACCTTTTTGGCCGGCGAACAGCAACGCAACGTCCTTCTGCGTCGCACCAAGGATATTGATGCTGTAGGTCGATGCGCCGGTCAGACAGGCATGGGCCGAAGACCCGCGGTTGAGGCAGACCAGAACCATTGGCGGATCCGCCGAAACGGAGGTGAAGGCCGAGACCGTCATCCCGCAGCGCGCGTCCCCTTCCCCCGCTGCCACGACGCAGACGCCGGAGGCAAACCGGCGCATGGCATGGCGAAACGCATCTGCACCGACGGCCGGCGGGGTTCCCGCCACTTCGATGTGTGCGCGAATGCGGCCCTCAGCGTCGACCCAACCGTGCTTTGCCGCGAACGAAACCATCGCGGCAAAGCCCTCTTCCCATTCGGCCCGGTCGCCGAGCGGCGACATCGCCCGCACGGTATCCGGCCGGACCCAGGCATGGTCGGCGTCATCGAGTTCGGCCACCGAAGCGACGGCCGCCTGCCGATCCGCGTCGAGGGCGGGATCGAGCATCAGCGAGAAGTGCTTGAAATCCGAGGCGCCTTCGAGCCGCGGCACCGCTCCGGCAGCGAGCACGATGCGCATCCGGTCACTCCGCCGCCGAGAGCGTCGCAGTCTTGCCGCCGACCGCTTTCTGAACCGCCGGGATGATCGTCTCGCCCCAGAGTTCCATCTGCTTCAGCATCGTCTTCTGGTCGAAATCGCCGAGCTGGGTCTGCAGTGCGATGTGATCGGGCCGCAGGATCTCAATCTCTTCGATCAGTCGCTCGATGACCCGGTTGACATTGCCGACGGGGAGGTTGGCGCGGAGGCTTTCCAGCGTCGGATCGCTGTCGGTCGGAACCTCCTTCATGAGGTATCCGTCATCGGTCTGTTGGGTCCGGGCCTTGAGGCTGAACGACAACCGCCGCTGGAACAGCGCGTTTTCGAGGTAGGAGTCGATTTCCGCATCGTTGTCGCTGGCGTATCCGCAGCGCAGAAAGCCGATCCGGGTGTTGGAGCCATCGACCCCGGCACCATCGCGTGCTTCGTCTATCTTCCCGCGAAGGTCTCCGATCGCGTCCGTTCCGTTCAACAACGCGGTCACGAAGAGATTATGGCCGTCCCGGAACGCGCGCTCGCGCAGCTTCGGATTGCCGGTGGTGATCCAGACCGGCGGCATCGGCTCCTGCAGCGGCCGCGTCGCGATCGAGCTCGGAGGAATGTCCAGATAGTCGCTGTGATGCTCGAAAATCTTCTGACCGAGCGCATTCGGGATCACGTCGAGATATTCCTCGAAGATCTTGCCCGACTCTTCCAGCGAGGTGTTGAAGCGCTCGAACTCGAACTGCTGGTAGCCGGAGCCGATCCCCAACTCCAACCGCCCGCCGGAGAGCGAATCCACGAGCCCAACCTCCGCCAGGAAGCGCGGTGCATGATAGAGCGGCAGGATGCACACGGCCGAGCCGAGACGGATCGTGCTGGTCTTGCCCGCGCAATGCGCCACCATCATCAGCGGCGAAGGCGAAAGTGAATAGTTGTTGAAATGGTGCTCTGCGTACCAGGCATTGGAGAAGCCGGCCTGCTCGGCCAGGACGGTCTGCTCCACCGAGTTCGCAATCACCTGATGCGAGGACTGGTGATAACCGCGCTGCTGAGCGAGAATGAAGGCACCAAAGTCCATCGTCTTCCTCCTTGTTTCCTCTGCCGGATTGTTACGACCAGGGTAGGTTATTGCGTTTTCCGCGATAACCGACGAAGATTGCGCGTCAGTTTTTCACATTTCAAAAAGACCGGGCATGGACAAACTCAGGGCGATGGAACTCTTCGTCGCCACGGCGGACAACGGCAGCTTCTCTGCCGCGGGGCGACTTTACGGCCTGTCTCCCGCCAGCGTATCGCGACACATTAATGACCTGGAGGACAGCCTGGGCGTAACGCTTATCCGCCGTTCGACCAGAGCTCTGAGCCTGACCGAAAGCGGCGAGAGCTATATGCGCGATGCGCGCGACATTCTCGCGAGCATCAAGATCGCCGAGACGGCCGTCACCGAACAAAACGAAAAGCCGCGCGGCCTGCTGCGCGTGCATTCGCGCACAATGTTCGGCATTTCCGTGTTGTCGCGGCTGCAGCCCGCCTTCTGCGACCTCTATCCCGAGTTGGTCATCGACCTGCACCTTTCGGAACGCCCCGTCCGGCTTCGCGAAGATGGCTTCGATCTCGATTTCCGCATTGCGCCGCCAGCCGAGCAAGGGCTCGTTCGGCGTAAGCTGTTCCTCAGCCGTCGCATCCTCGTCGCGTCCCCCGATTACCTTGCCCAGCACCCGCCCATCGAGACGCCGGACGACCTGATGCGTCACGCCTGCCTGACCTACTGGATCAGTCATGATCGGGTCTATTGGCGCTTCCGCGACGGCGACAGCGAACAAGAACAATCGATCCCGGCGGCCTTCACGAGCAACAACGGGCTCGTGCTTCTCAATATGGCTTTGGCTGGCAAGGGCATCGCGTTGCTCGACGATTACACCGTCGCCGATCACGTTGCCGCCGGCACGCTCGTAGAAGTCCTGCCCCACCTGCGAGTAACGAACACAACGTTCGAAGAGGGCATCTTCGTCACCTATACGGAGACGCCCTTCATGCCGGCAAAAATGCGGCTCTACATCGATTTCGTCGTACAGCATTGGGGCGATGCGTTGCGCGAACGCCGGATATCCGGCCGCGTGGCTTGACCGATCGGTCAGTCGACGGCAGGTTGGCAGCATCTTAGAGTGAAACAGGCGGAAGGAATGAACCGAGTGGAAAGTGAGGTAGCGGCGTTGGAAGAGGAAACCAGCGAACGCGTTCGCGATCTTCTCAATGTCGGAGCGCAGATCTTTGCAGAAAAGGGCTACGACGCCACCTCAATGCGCGACATCGCGACCGCAGCAGGCGTGTCCAAGTCGTTGCTCTATCACCATTTCGCCAGCAAAGACGACATTTACGCACGTATTTCCTTCAATTCCACACGACACCTCTATGATTTCGTCGAAGCGCGTATCCCGGCCGATGGCACACCTTCGGAAAAGGTTCGCGCGTTCATGCTCGCTGCAGCCACCTTCTTTTCCGAACATCGCTCAGCCTGGATTGCAGCAAGCAATGCCTTCTGGTCCGATCCCGACCGTCATCGCATGGAGCAACGGCTCGCCCGAAGACGCCAGTTTGAATTGACGCTGCGCGCTCTTATTCGCGACGGGATCGAAGCTGGAGAGTTTCGGGACGTCGATCCCGCCAATGCCGGGCGATTGATCCTGTCCGGCATCAACTGGATGACCCGCTGGTTCGATCCCGCCAAGACCTACACGGCCGAAGAGATCGTCGATCAGTACGCCGACATCATATTGAGCGGCATCGTCCGCCGTTAGGCTATCGCGGCGACTTCAGGACAAGTCGAGCCCGGATTTCCGCCAATAAAAAAGCCCCGTCCGGAGACGGGGCTTATGAGCTGCCAAGACGGCAAATTCCATAGGTCGAACAAGTCCGTCCCGTCAAAATTGCTTTCGATCCAGGCGGAATGGACTGTAGCCGGGCTCAGTCGAGAGAGATGTTGTTTTTCTCGATCACGTCGCCCCAGAACTTCTGGTCCCAGTCGAGCTGCTCCTGCATCGCCTCGGGCCCGCCCACCTGCGGCTCCATACCGACGTTGACCATCTTCTCCTGCAGCGCCTCGTCGCTCATGGCTTTCTGAAGCGCCGCACTCACCCGCTGCTTTTCCGCGTCAGGCGTACCCGCAGGAGCGAGAAGCCCGAACCAGAATGAGGAGACCAGTTCGGGATAGCCGAGCTCGGTCGTCGTCGGCAGGTCGGGGAAGCGCGGATGGCGCTCCTCCGTCGAAATGGCCAGCATCTTCACGTCTCCGGACTCCTCGTACTTCACCAGCGAGATGGGGGTCGAGAAGTTCAGGTCGTTCTGGCCGCCGATCAGGTCCACGATAGCGGAAGGATTGTTCCGGTAGGCCACGTCGACCATCGGCACGTCCAGCTGATCCTGCAGGACCATACCGAACAGATGGGTCACGCTGCCCGGGCCGAGCGTGGCGTAGCGCAGCGGCTGGCCGGTCTTCTCCGCGTAGGCCTTCAGCTCGTCGATGTTGTTCACACCCAACGAGGTGGGAACCGTGATGGTCAACGGCCCGGTCATCATCGTGCCGACCGGCTCGAAGCTGCTCATATCGTACGTCAGATTGTCGCGCAGAAGCACGTTCAGCGACAACGGACCGGTCGCCCCGACAAAATAGGTCAGCCCGTCCGGCTTAGCCGCCGCGGCATAGGTCGCGCCGATGATGCCGTTCGATCCCGGCTTATTCTCGACGATGACCGGTTGGCCCAGATCCTTCGACATCGAGTCGGCGATCTCACGAACGAGACCATCGATCAGACCGCCGCCACCGTACGGCACAATCAGGCTGATCGGATCATCGGATTGCGCGGATGCACCGATCGGCGAGAGCGCCGCGGCAACTGCAAGGCCCGCCGTCGCGAGAATTTTCCAGCGATTCTTTTGGCTCATGTTCAAGCTTCCTCCCTGAGATCTTAGCCAAAGTTATTCCTAGCTTTCGCAGAAGCTATCGCCTGACTGATCGGTCGGTCAAGATCGACGCAGGGGAAAGAAAGGGCATTGCCGCGAGCGCATGGGATTGTTATCCAATCGCAGTGACTGACCGTTCGGTCAGGGTGCTAAGAAAGGGAGGATGGCGTGTTCGACAAGAAAAATGTTCGCGTCGAAATGCACGGACTGGTGGCGCTGGTGACGCTCGACAGACCCCCCGTCAACGCGCTGGACCGGCTGACGCGCTACGAGTTGATCGAGGTGTTCGACGAGATTTCGCAGCGCGACGACGTCCGGGCCGCGGTGCTGACCGGCGCGGGCAAGTCGTTCTGCGCGGGGGCGGATCTGAAGGATCGGCCCGATGCGGACAAACCCGGCGACTTCCTCCAGCACAATCGCGCCACGCGCGAGACCGGTAACGCCATCAAGGAATGCGCCAAGCCGGTAGTCGCCGCAGTAAACGGCGCCGCTCTTGGGGCTGGGCTCGGCCTGATGGCGGCCTGCGACATTTACTATGCCTCGGAAAATGCCGTGTTCGGCATGCCGGAGATCAATGTCGGTCTGGCCGGCGGCGCCTCCATGCTGCATGCGCTCTTCGGGCGCTCCACCACGCGGCGGATGTTCTTCACCGGTGTCCGCCTCAGTGCGGCGGAGCTGAAAGAGCGCTCGGTCATCGAAGAGGTAACGACCGCGGACGCCCTGATCCCGACCGCAATGGAAGTGGCCCAGGAGATCGCCCAGAAGGCGCCGCTTGCCATCGCTTACGCCAAGCAGGCCGCCACCATGGTGGAAAACATGCCTCAGCGCGACGCCTACCGGCTGGAGCAGAACTACACGATGGCATTGTCAAAGACCGAAGATGCGCAGGAAGCCCGCCGTGCCTTCCTGGAAAAGCGTGCACCGGTCTTCAAGGGGCGCTGACATGAGCGGGAAGCAACGGCTCGGCGGGCTGAACGCTCTGTTCTCGCCGCGCTCCATTGCCGTGGTTGGCGCCTCAGCGGACCCGACAAAGACCGGCGGACGTCCTGTGCATTTGTTGCTGAAGCACGGCTATGGCGGGGTGATCTATCCGGTCAATCCCAAGGCCGGTGAAGTGCAAGGCCTCACCGCCTACGCATCCCTGGACGCGCTGCCTGAAACTCCCGATCTGGTGCTCGTCGCCGTCCCAGGGGCTGCCGCAGTGTCGACGCTGGAAGTCGCCGCGAGCCGTGGCACCGGCGCGGCTATCGTTCTGAGCGCCGGTTTTGCGGAAAGCGGAGCGGAAGGTGCGGCGCTTCAGGCGCGTGTTTCGGAAATCGCGCAGGCCAGCGGCATGCGGATTCTCGGGCCTAACTGCCTCGGCGCGGTCGGCGTGCGCGAACGTGCCATCGGCACTTTCTCTGTCGCGCTCGAAACCGAGATGCCGCGCGAAGGCAGCGTCTCGATCGTCTCCCAGAGCGGAAATGTCGGCAGCGCGGCCCTGCGCCTTCTGGGCGACAGCGGCGCCGGGCTCGCGCGCTTTATCGCGATGGGCAACGAGGCCGACCTGCAGGCCGGCGATGCGATCGGCTGGCTCGCCGACGATCCCGACACAAAAGTCATCCTGTGTTGCCTCGAAACCTGTCGCGACGCTAAGCGCTTGATCGATGCGCTCGAACGCGCACGGCAGCGGAAAAAGCCGGTCGTCGTGCTCAAGATCGGGACTTCGGAGGCCGGCCAGAAGGCCGCCCAGTCGCACACCGGCGGGCTCGCCGGCAGCGACCGCGTCTTCGATGCCGTGTTCCGCCGTTACGGGGTCGTCCGGGTGCACGCGCTGGAGGAGCTCGTGCAGGTAGGCGCCGCGCTGGAAACGCTGCACGGCCGCCGTATCGGCGCCTCCCCTTCCGCCGCGATGATCGCCGCTTCCGGCGGGTTCGGCGTGATGATGGCCGATGCCGCAGCCGTGCGCGGAGTGGGCGTCAACCCGCTGGGCCGAGCGGCCCAGGACCGCATCCATGCTGCATTGCCTCTCGCAAGCACTGCCAATCCGATCGATGCGACCGCGCAAATGTCGGCCAATCCAGAAATTCTGGAAGAACTGGTCGAGGCTGCGCTGGAGGACGAAGCCAACACCACCACGTGCCTGATGCTCGCGCTTGGCATGGAGGTGCCTCGCCTGCGCCAAGTCTTCACCAAGGCGCTCGCCCAGGTTGCCCCGCGGCACACGGACAGGGCGCTTGTGGCGTGCGTCTCCGGACCGAAGGACGCTGTCCGCGACCTGCACGACCTCGGGATCGCCTGCTTTCCGACCATCGACAGCGCCATGGCGGGGATCGCCGCGCTCGGCCGCTTCGAAGCGTTGCGCAATCCGGCCAACGCGCCGGCCGCGCCGGAACCCCGAGCGCCGCTTCCCGCCGAGGCGACGCGCAACGAGGCCACCGCGAAAGCCGCGCTGGCGGCTGCCGGCCTGCCCTTCCCCAAGGAAGTAACCGCGACAAGCGCGGACGAGGCGGCCGCAGCGGCGGAAGAGATTGGCGTGCCGGTCGCCCTAAAAATCCTCTCCCACGATATCCAGCACAAAAGCGATATCGGGGGCGTCGAGCTCGCCGTTTCCGGTGGAGATCAGGCCCGCGCCGCGTTCGACCGGATCATGGCTGCGGCCGCGGAGCATGCGCCCCAGGCGGCGATCGACGGCGTGCTGGTCGCGCCCATGACCACAGGCGGCACCGAGCTGATCCTCGGCACCGTGACGGACCCGACCTTCGGGCCCGCCGTGATGGTCGGGCTGGGCGGTGTGTTTGCGGAGATCTTCGAGGACACCGCGCTGCGGCTTGCCCCGGTGACCGAGGCGGAGGCGGCCGAAATGCTGCGCGAACTGCGCGCCTTCCCGCTTCTGAACGGCGCACGCGGCCGCCCGCGTGCGGATTTCCCAGCGCTTTGCCAAGCCATTTCACAGCTCTCGCGCTTCGCGGCACGCCATGCCGACGAGGTCGACGAGATCGACATCAACCCGCTGCTGGTGCGGCCTGAGGGAGAGGGCGTCGTCGCGCTCGATGCCTTGATCGTGGCGCGGCAAGCGGATCGACCGGAGGCCTCCCGATGACGTCCCAAGCGGCCATCGACACGTCCGCGCCGGCCGAGGCGGGCTCCTACGCCGACCACGCCCGCGCCTGGCTGACCCAGAACCTGACCGACCGTCTGCGCACCGACCGGGCGCACGAGCCGGCGGCGACCCTCGACGAGCTGATCGCCTTCGAGGCGGCGCTGCATGAGGCCGGGCTTGCCGGCATCACCTGGCCGAAAGCCTATGCCGGCCACGGCCTCACCCTGCACGAGCACCTGGAGGCCAACCGCGAAATCGGGCTCGCCCCGATGCCGAATGCGGTGAACTCGATCGGCAAGGAGCTGGCCGGACCGATCCTCCTGGCCGTCGGCAACGAAAGCCAGAAAGCCCGCTTCCTGCCGGCGATCCTGAAGATGCAGCACATCTGGTGCCAGGGCTTTTCCGAACCCGGCGCCGGGTCGGACCTCGCCGCGCTGCGCACCAAAGCGGAGCGCACCGCAGACGGCTGGCGCATCAACGGGCAGAAGATCTGGACCAGCGGCGCCTCCAAGTCGCAGCGCTGCCTGCTGCTTGCCCGCACCGGCGCGCCGCAGGAGCGCCACAAGGGGCTCGTGTTGTTCGCCGTTCCGATGAACGCGCCCGGCATCGACGTCCGCGAAATCGTGTCGATCGACGGCCAGCGCTCGTTCTGCGAGGTCTTCTTCAACGACGTCATCGTCGACGAGGCCGACATGCTGGGTGCGCCTGACGAAGGCTGGGCGGCCGCCTCGCGTGTGCTCTCCATCGAGCGCGCCACCAACCGCATGTACCGCGCCTGGCGCTTCCAGAGCGAGCTGGACCATCTGATCACGGCCTGCCGCAGCGATCGGCGCGCCTTCGCCATTCTCCAGACCTATGCTCGCGAGCTGGCCCAGATCCGGGTCAAGACCGAGATGATCAAGGGCCTGGTGGAGACGCTGGTCGAGACCCTTCTGGCCGGCGAGCAGATCGGCCCGCGCGGTAGCTTCCCCAAGCTCTACTGGTCCGAAGCGCACCAGAGTTTCGCACGGATCGCATGGGAGATCGTCTCGCGGTTTCCGGCCGATGCAAACGGCCCATTGCTCGACCTGCGCAAACGCGTGGAAGGGATCTATCTGAGCAGCCGCGCCGAAACGATCTATGCCGGCACGACGGAGATCCAGCTCGACATCATCGCCAAGCGCATCCTGAACTTGAAGAAGACGGCCTGATCCATGTTCGACGATCTTGATCCGAAAGAGTTCGAGGAGACCGCCGCTGCGGTGATCGAATCATGCGCCGAAGCAGCCGATATTGCCGACCGCGCGACGCTCTTGGCCGAAGCCGGACTTTTGGGGGTCACTGCTCCTGAAGCCGTCGGCGGGCTCGGCCTGCCGATCCGCTTCGCCGTTCCGATCGCAAGCGCGGCCGGCGCCGGTCTGCTGGCCTTCCCGGTGATCGAGGCCCTGCTCCTGACCCGGGCGCTGGCCAAGACCGCGCCGGAGATGGCCACCGCCATCGGCGCCGGCGAGGTGGTCGCGACCATCGCCTGGAGCGGCACGGCCGAAGACGGCGTGGTGGGGGCGGCCCCGCTCGCCGCCGAGGCGGACCGGATCCTGGTGTTCCGGGCCGACGGCGGCGCCGTCCTGATCGCCGCGAAGGCGGCAACCGTCGTCGACGCAGCGCCCTCGCTCGATCTGGAAGCGCCGGACGCCACGATCCGGCTCGCCGGCGCCCCAGATGGGATCGCGCTCGACGCGGCCACCGTGCACGCGCTGCGCGAGGAGGCAAAGCTCCTGCGCACGGCCTTCGTGATGGGATCGGCCGCGCGCTGCCTCACGCTCGCAGCCGACTATGCCCAGGAGCGCTCCCAGTTCGGCAAGCCGCTGTCGGCCAACCAGGTGCTGCGCCACAGGCTGTCGCGCGACGCGCTCGCGATCGAAACCATGCGCAGCGCCCTGCACCGGGCGCTGGCCGAACCGGCGGAAGGCCCGGAGATGGCGCGCGACGCCGCCTGGCTGACCGCCGCGCAGGACGGGCCGGTGGTCGCCGAAAGCGCGATCCAGCTCTTCGGCGGCATGGGCTTCACCTGGGAAGTCCCGCTGCATCGCCACCTGCGCCAGATCCGGACGCAGACCGTCCACGGCGCCGCGGCGGATGCACTGGACGACCTGGGCGCCGCGCTTTTGTCCGGCACGAACAACACTTGGTACGGGGAGATCGCCAATGCCGTCTGATCGCAGATCGGTCCTGATCACCGGCGCCGGCAACGGCATCGGCCGCGCGACCGCAGCGCTCATGGCCGAGCGTGGCTGGGTCGTGGGGGTCAATGACCTCAAGGAAGAGTTTGCGGCCGAGACCGTCCGGCGCATCCGCGAGGCCGGCGGCGAAGCGTTTCCGGTGGTCCAGAACGTCTCCAGCCGCGAGGGGATCGAGGCGGCAATCGCAGCCGTGGTGGACGAAACCGGCCGGCTCGACGGGCTGGTGAACAATGCCGCCTGGGTCCGGTATCAGGCGATCCCGGAGATCGCGCCGGAGACCGTCGAGCGGATGCTGAATGTCGGCTTCACCGGCATCATCTGGGCGATCCAGGCGGCAGCCGCGGCGATGGACGACACCTGCGGCGGCACGATCGTGAACGTGGCGTCGGCGGCCGGCTTCCGCTCCGCCCCGCGCTCGTTGGTCTACAGCGGCATCAAGGCCGGCGTAATGGGCATGACCCGGGCCGCCGCTGTGGAACTCGGGCCGCGCAACATCCGCGTCAACGCCGTCGCGCCGTCCGCCATCCCCACCGAGGGCACGGAGAAGCACCGCTCGGCCGAACGCGACGCCAAGCGCATCGCCGCGACCCCGCTGCAGCGGCTTGGAACCGTCGACGATATCGCGCGGGCAATCGGCTACCTGCTAGGCGAAGAAAGCGACTTCATCACCGGACAGGTGCTGTCCGCCGACGGCGGCATCGGGATCGCGATTAACTAGAGCAGACGGTCACCATGTCTCTCGACGCGACATCCCCCGGCACACAGCGCGCCCTGGTCACCGGCGCCACAGGCGGCATCGGCTGGGCGATCTGCCAGACCCTTGCCGCGCAAGGGGTCCGGATCGCGCTCGCCGATCTCGACGCGGCGACTGTCCAGGCGCGTGCGGCTGCGCTCGGCCCGGAGCATGTCGCGCTTGCCGCAGACCTGACGGATCCGACCACCGCCGCCCGGTTGCCGGCGCGCGCGGCGGAGGCGCTCGGCGGCTTGGACTTCGTGGTGAACAATGCCGGCGTGACCGACAGTTCAGGCCGGTCCCTGATCGATCTGCCGGCGGACGCCTTCGACCGGCTGGTGGCGCTGAACCTGACGGCCGTGGAGGCGATCTGCGAAGCGGCAGCCGGGCTGCTGCCGCGCGGCGGGCGGATCGTGAATCTGGCCTCCGGCGCGTCCTGGAAACCGCTCGCCAAGCGCGGCCCCTACAGCGCGACCAAGGCCGGCATCGTGGCGCTGACCCGCGCGCTTGCCGAAACCCTCGCGCCGCACGGCATCGTCGCCAGCGCCGTCGCGCCGGGCTACACGCGCACGCCGCTGGTGGACGAGCTGCAGCGGACGGGCCGCGTCGATTTGGAGGCGGTGGCCCGGAGCATCCCGCTCGGCCGGATCGCCTTGCCCGACGACATTGCCAAGGCCGTGGCCTTCTGTGCCGGTCCCGACAGCACCGCACTTGCCGGCGAGACGATCCTGGTCGACGGTGGCGGCTCCGCCGGGCCCGCACCGTCCGACACGGCCCCGCCGGCGGGAACCTCCGAGGGCGGCGCGCTGGCCGTGCTCGGGCCGCTTAAGATCGACAGCGCCTCCGCGATCGCCACGGACCGCGACCGGCTGGGCGAACAGGCCGGGCTTGCTGCCGTGATCGACGCGACCGCCTTTCTCGGGTCCCTTTCGCCGGCCGAAGTTCTCGACGGCGCCCGCCGCACCGCGCTCGCCTGCGCCACACACGACGGCCGCGCGCGTGATTTTTCACTGCTGTTCGTCGCGCCGGAAGGACAGACCCCGGCGCAACAGGCGGCCTGCGCCGCATTGGCCATGCTTGCGCGGACGCTGGCGCTCGAATGGGCCGGTGCCGGCCTTCGCGTGAATGCCCTGACTTGGCGAGGACGCTCACGTGGGGGGCTAGGCGCCATCTGCGGCTTTTTGACGGACCCCCGCTCCGGCTTCATTACAGCGCAGAGCCTGCGAGCGGGTGATCCGCACTAACGAGATGGGTTCAAAGCCCACCAAACACGGCGCGCTCCACGGGAGGAAGTGACATGCGATATGTCGCCGAGAGACTGGAAGACATGATTGCTGGCCTCGTCACCGGCGGGATCGGTTTGTTCATTGTCATAGAGGCCAGCGGTTATCAGCTGGGGACCTTGCACAGCATGGGCCCGGGCTATTTCCCGACCATCCTGGGCTCCATCATGGTCGCCCTCGGGGCCATCATGATCGTCACGGCGCAGCCCGGCCGGGTGCAGCTGACGGCAGAGCGCGGCCAGTTGCGCGGCATGATTTTCGTCGCCGCCGCCTTTTCCGCCTTCGCCCTGACGATCGAAAGCCTCGGGACCATCGTGGCCGTATCGCTGGCGGTCTTTCTCTCCGCTTTGGGCAACCGCCGAACACCGCTGCTCGTCGCCCTGGTTTTGGCCGTCGCCACCGCCGTCGTGTCGGTGCTGATCTTCCGCGTGGGCCTCGGCCTGCAGTTCAAGGCGTTTTGACGTGTCGACCCTCTATTCCGATCTCGCCCTCGGGCTCAGCGTCGCCGGCTCGTTCCACGGGCTGCTCTACTGTTTTCTCGGCGTGTTTCTGGGCACCTTCATCGGCGTCCTGCCGGGCATCGGCATCATGGCCACGCTGGCGATGCTCATGCCGATCACCTTTCATCTCGATCCGAACTACGCGCTCATCATGCTAGGCGGGATCTACTACGGCGCCTCCTATGGCGGCTCCACCGCGTCGATCCTGATGAACCTGCCCGGCACCGCCACCAGCGCCGTGACCGGTCTCGACGGCTACCCTATGGCCCAGAAGGGGCGCGCCGGCCAGGCGCTGTTCATGACCGCGATCGCCTCGTTCGTCGGCAGCCTGTTCGGCGTCGTCCTGCTCGCCGGCTTCTCGGTGCCGCTTGCCCGTGTGGCGCTGAAGTTCGGCCCGCAGGAATATGTCGCCCTGATGACGCTGGGCCTCGTCGCCGCCTCGGTGATCGGCGCCGGGCGCTCGATCCGTTCGCTCGCCTCAGTCTCGCTCGGGCTGGCACTGGGACTGATCGGCCTCGACCTCAACTCCGGCGTGGCCCGCTTCACGTTCGGACAGACCGTGCTCTATGACGGGCTGCCGCTGGTCGCAGTCGCGATCGGCCTGTTCGGCCTGCCGGAAATCATCGCCAACGCCGGCCGTCACAACCTGCCCAGCGTCAGCAAGCGCACCATCAGCATGAAGAGCATGATGCCGACCCGCGAAGACTGGCGCCGCTCGGCGATGCCAATGCTGCGCGGATCGGGCATCGGCGGCTTCTTCGGCGCGCTGCCGGGCACCGGCGGGCTGGTGGCGACCTTCGTCTCCTATGCCGTGGAGCGCCGGGTCAGCAAACATCCCGAAGAGTTCGGCAAGGGCGCCATCGAGGGCATCGCAGCCCCGGAAGCGGCCAACAACTCCGCGGTCCAGTCGGCCTTCATCCCGACGCTCAGCCTGGGCATTCCCGGCGACCCGGTCATGGCGATCATGCTGGGCGTGATGATGGTGCACGGCATCATTCCGGGCCCGAACGTGATCCAGTCCTCCCCCGACCTGTTCTGGGGCCTGGTGGTCAGCTTCATCGTCGGCAACTTCATGCTGCTGGTGCTCAACCTGCCGCTGGTCGGCATGTGGGTGAAGCTCCTGCAGATCCCGTACAACCTGCTGTTCCCGGTGATCGTCGCCTTCACCTGCATCGGCATCTACAGCGTGAACTATCAGATCGTGGACGTGTTCGTGCTGTTGGCCTTCGGCTTCCTCGGGCTCGGGATGAAAGCCTTGAATTTCGAGGTGGCGCCGCTGCTCCTGGGCTTCGTGCTCGGGCCGATGATCGAGGAATATTTCCGCCGTTCGCTGATCGTGGCACGCGGCGACCTCGGCACCTTCATCGACCAGCCGATCTCCGCGTCGATCATGGCGATTACGGCCGCGATCCTGATCTGGGCCGTCGGCTCGGCGCTCTGGCGCCAGATCGAACGTCGCCGGCAGGTGAAGAATGCCTGAGACGACGACAGTGACGGCGCGGGGTGACGGCTTGATCGTCACCCGCCTCAGTGCGCATCCGGCGGCGCTGGGCGAAAGCCCGCTCTGGGACCCGGAGACGGCACGCCTGTGGTGGATCGACGGCGTGGCCGGCCAGATCCACGGCTTCGGGAGCGACGGAGCCGAGATCGCGCCCGTCCAGGTTGGCCGCCACATCGGCGGGATTGCGCTCGCAACGGACGGCAGGCTGGCTGCCGCGCGCGATCACGACTTCCTGCTCTGCGATCCGGCGAGCGGGGACATCGAGATCCTCCTGACGCTCGGCGACACCGACCCGAAAATGCGGCTCAACGACGTCAAACTCGATCGGCAAGGCCGGCTTCTGTGCGCCGGGATGGGGCGCGGAGGCGACCCGTTGGGTGCCCTGCATCAGCTCGACGGAGCGGGACGCCATCGCATTCTTGCGACCGGGCTGAGGATCGGCAACGGGATCTGTTTCAGCCCCGAAGGCGACACGCTCTATTTTTCCGACACGCCGGCACGCAGGCTATTCGCCTGCGACTATAATCCCGCTACGGGCCAGGCTTCGGAACCGCGCCTGCATATCGACACGTCGGCATGGGGATCGGGCGTCGACGGGGCGACTGTCGACCGCGACGGCAATCTCTGGGCCGCCATGATCCATAGCGCCGAGATTGGCTGTTTCGCGTCAGACGGCACACTCAGCCGTCGCTTCCCGGCCCCTGTCGACCTACCGAGCAGCCTCGCCTTCGGCGGGACAAACCTGTCCAGGTTGTTCGTCACCTCGATTCGCGATTCCGGGACCGGGCGCGCCGTCTCCACCCACCCCGACGGGGGACACCTGTTCGCTGTCGACGGCATAGGCGCCACTGGCCTGCCGGAAGCCCGTTTTTCCCCGGAAGACCCATCTGCGAGGCCTCCCGCATGACACAAACCGGTTCCACCACCGCCTTCGGCCCCCTGGCCGGCCTGAAAGTGATCGACATCGCCACGATCATCGCGGCCCCGTTCGCTGCATCGTTGCTCGCCGACTTCGGTGCCGATGTCACCAAGCTGGAGATCCCGGGACGCGGGGACGGCCTTCGCTACTTCCCCCCCTTCAAGGACGACAAACCGCTGTGGTGGAAGGTCACCAACCGCGGCAAGCGCTACGGCACGCTCGATCTTCGTCGCCCGGAAGGGCTGGAGATCATGAAGCGAATGATCGCGGAAACCGATGTGCTGGTGGAAAATTTCCGTCCCGGTACGCTGGCGAAATGGGGACTCGACCGCGAGACGCTGTGGCAGATCAATCCCAAGCTGGTGATCCTGCGCGTCTCGGCCTTCGGCCAGACCGGACCCAAAGCCAGTCAAGGCGGCTTCGCTCGCATCTTCGAGGCGATGGGTGGGCTCACACACATCACCGGCATGAAGGACAGCGCCCCGGTTCATCCCGGCTATCCGATTGCGGATGCCATAGGCGGCCTTTTCGGTGCGTTTTCGATCCTCGCCGCGCTCTACGGCATCGTGAAGAATGGCACGAAGGGCGAGGAGATCGACCTCGCCCTGACCGAGGCGACCTTCCGCCTCCTGGAAAATCTTGCCATCGAGTACGACCAGCTCGGCCAGGTGCGCGAGCGCGATGGCAACAACAACCAGTACACCGCACCCGCCAACGTCTTCCAGACTGCGGACGGACGCTTCGTCACCGTCACCGGATCGACCGATAGCATGTTCGCCGCCAACATGCGGGCCATCGACCAGGCCGATCTGATCACCGATCCGCGCTTCGCCGACAACCGTCATCGGATGGAGTACCGCGACGAACTCGACGCCATTTTCCGGGCCTTCATGGAAGCCCACACGCTGCAAGAGGTGCTGGACGCCTTTGCCTGCGAGAATGGCGCCATCGGCCCGATCTACTCGGTGGAGCAGATCTTCAACGACGCCCAGGTTCAGGACCGCGAGGTCATCACCGCCGTCCCGGACGACGATTTCGGAGCAGTCCGCATGCAGAATGTGGTGCCCCGATTGACACGCAATCCCGGCCTAGTTCGCTGGGCTGCGAAAGACCTCGGCAGCGATACCGACACCATCCTCGCGCAGCTGGGCTTTTCACCCGACGACGTCGCCAAACTGCGCACCGCCGGCATCATTTGAAGGCGGTACCGTCCCCGCCCGAGAAGGAAAAAGATCCATGAGCAGTGCCACCATCGTGCGCAGCGAAACCAGGGTGGAGGACGGGATCCGCATCCTGACCCTCGATGGTCCCGAGACGCGCAACTCCATCGGTCCTGCGCAGTATGATGCACTGCGCGCGGCGATCGTCGACGCAGGCGCGGACGTCTCCCTGCGTGCCATCGTTCTGCACGGCGTGGGCGGCTTCTTCAGTTCCGGCGGCAACGTGCATGCGCTGACGGAAAGCCGTGCAAAACCGCGCTCCGAAGCCTTCCGCAACACCGACTTGCTCGGCGGTCTCATCCTCGCCATCCGCGCCTGTCCGATCCCAGTCATTGCTGCAGTCGAGGGGGGAGCGGCCGGGCTCGGCCTAGCCCTCGCCCTGTCCTGCGACATGATCGCGGCCTCGGCGGAAGCGAAATTCACTGCCGCCTATGTCCGGATCGGCCTGACTCCGGATGGCGGTACCACCTATTTTCTCCGCGAAGCGCTCCCCCGGCAGCTCGTTTCGGAGATGTGCATGCTGGGCCGTACATTGAGCGCCGAACGTCTCTACGCTGCGGGCGTTGTCAACGTGCTGACCGCCGAAGGCGGCGCTCAGGCAGCCGCGCTGGAGCTTGCTTCCGCCTGTGCGGGCGGGGCGCCCGAGGCCATTGCCGTAATCAAACACGAGATCGAAGCCGTGCCCGCAAACTCCCTCGCCTCCCAACTCGAGCTCGAGGCGCACGGCATCAACACCGCACGTTTCGGCGAGGAAGCCGGCGAAGGATTGCAGGCCTTTCTCGAAAAACGCCGTCCGCGATTTCCCGGCCGGACCGACTGACAGGGACCGCCTCCAATGATCCGAAATCGCGCGGAGCTCGACGCGCTACTCGCCAACGTCCACGACTGGGTTCGCGCGGTCGCGCATCCTGTTGAGGAGCGCGTGGCCGCCGAAAATGAAGTGCCAGACGAGATCGTGCGGGACATGGCCGCACGCGGCTATTTCGGCTGGTCGATTCCGGAAGCCTATGGCGGCTTGGGGCTCACGACCGAGGAACTGGTGCTGGGCGCGCTGGAGCTGTCGCAGTGCGCCGTAGCCTTCCGCGCGCGGGTCGGCACCAATACCGGGATTGGGTCGGAGGGACTGGTTGCCGACGGGACGGAGGACCAGAAAGCGGAGTATCTGCCGCGCCTCGCGTCCGGCGAGATCACCGGCAGCTTCGCCCTGACGGAAGCGGAGGCCGGATCGGATGCCAGCGCCCTTGTCACCTCCGCCCGACGCGACGGCGACGACTACGTCCTCGATGGTCGCAAGTGCTACATCACGAACGCCCCGATCGCCGATCTCTTCACCGTCATGGCCCGCACCGATCCCGACACGCCCGGTGCGCACGGCGTGTCGGCCTTTCTGGTGGAGCGACACATGCCCGGGGTTTCCACCTCCGCACCCTACCGGATGATGGGACAGGCCGGCTCACCCGTCGGCGAGGTGATCCTCGACCAGGTCCGCGTCCCTGCGCGCAACCTGATCGGCGGCGTCGAGGGACAGGGTTTCCGCACCGCCATGAAGGTGCTCAACAAGCAGCGTATCCATCTGGCCGCTCTGTGCGTCGGCCCGTCGATCCGCATGCTCGATCTCGCCATGGCCCATGCGGAGAGCCGCAAACAGTCGGGCCGTCCGATCATCGATTTCCAACTCGTCGCCGCCCTGCTCGCCGATTGCCGCACCGAGATCGAGGCCGCCCGCGCCTTGATACTGGAGACAGCCCGAGCCCGCGACGACGGCAGGGACATCTCTCTCGAAGCGTCGATCTGCAAATATTTCGCGTCCGAGGCCAGTGGCCGCATCGCGGACCGCTGTGTTCAGGTTTTCGGTGGAGCAGGCTACGTCGCCGATCACTCGCCGATTGAACGCTACTACCGCGACGTCCGCCTGTTCCGGCTCTACGAGGGCACGAGCCAGATCCATCAGCTCAACATCGTGAAGCAGATGCGCAAGGCCGCAAGTCGCGTTTCAAGAACGAACTGAAGTCAACGCCCCACCGAGACGCAATGGAGAGACCAGCTCCGCGGCTAGAGCGTGTCATTTTGTGACGGAAGCGTATCCTGCGTTTTGGAAGTAGTTGGCGCATTCGTCGGATGGGATGGTCTGGACGAGATGCCCGACGTGACGCCATGTG